>NZ_JABZSJ010000043.1:0-22557 GCF_015262605.1 Prevotella aurantiaca
GGATTCAGGGATGAGAGGTACTTTACACTAAGACTCTATGCACTGCATGACTGCCATATCACTCGAAATGTCGGATGAACCGAAAAAAGAATTATATGTATTGAATATATGGCGTGAAATTTTACAAACTAATACCTGAGTTCGGTATAAGCTTTATGCAATTAGCCTGCTTTTGTCAATGATTTCAATATTCATAGTTGGCTTTTTTGGCATAAGATTATAAGCAATAATTGCTGCAATAAGATTGGCTAAAAAGTTGTCAATGCTTCTGTGTCTTGTATGCTCTATGTGGCATACATTCTTGAGTTCGTCATTGACCATTTCTATAGTAGCCCTTTTTCGTAGTCTAATTCTATCCTGCAATAGCATCAGAGAATTTTTCATGTTCCTTCGTAGCTTTGTTATCAGATGTATATCATCAATAAATAGCTCCTCAAATAGACTTTGTGAAATGTACCCTTTGTCCGCATACAGCTTGCCAAAGAGCTTTTCTGTGAAGTGTTTGTCCTTCAATAGGTATCTGTCACCAGTATTGCCAGGTGTGAGCATCCACTGTATAATCTCTCCTTTGTCATTGATGATAAGATGTAGCTTGAATCCATAGAACCAACCCATAGTACACTTGCCCTTGGCAGCCCAGCCTTTCATAGTCTTATGCTTGTACATACGCTTGATGTGGCAGCTGCGCAGGGGAGTAGAGTCTATGATTGAAATGCCTGTGCATCTGCCTAGGGCACATGTCTGTAGAAATATCAACAAGAGCATATTTACCTTTTGCTGACGCTCGACAAATCTGTTATAGGATAGTGTATGGGGAAATTCGGAACGATGATGTTCACAAATCTCATGAAGATAGAACGTTTTGAGATCTATGTAATGAGACTGATGATACATGATGAGGATAGTCATTATTTCACTATCGCTCATTACACACGGAAGGTTTCGGCGATGCTTACTAGACTCGTCTAACAGACGTTTTTTGAGTTGAGGAGCAAAAAACTTGCAGAATTCATCAAGAATACAGAATATTTCTATTAAATTTGTACTATTCATAGGAGTGGATATTTTTCGTTTATACTTTGATTATCAACTATAAAGATACGAAAAACATTCCACTCCTACAACTTTTTTGAAGAATTTCTTATACCGAACTCAGGTAGACTAATAATCCTTTCTCACCTGCTTCAGATAATAATAATATATCTTTCTCGTAACACATAAAAAAGGAGTCTATACCATAATACAGACTCCCTATTATTTCAATTTCTTTAATTATGCCAAAACTATTTTTTCGTCTTCACTACTTACTTTACCTTCTTTCAAAAGCCAACCTATACCAAGATATGCTTCCTCTAAACTGATGTTTGCAACTTTAGCTATTTCAGAAACAGCAAGTCCTTTATCTTCTGCAGCAAGTGCATTATACACATCACCAGCCTTAAAACCTACATTTTCGGAACTGAGATCTACCTTTACTGCAACTTTCTTTACACTGACTTTCTTTGTCGTTGTCCTTTTTGTTGCTACTTTAGCAAGTTCTTTTTTCTCTACCATAATTAATTCATCACCATTAATATACTATTGAATAAATAATAACAAACTGCTATTATTTACTGCAAATATACATCAATTTTTGCAATGATACTAATTTATTAATAAAAAAGTAATAACTTCATAGCTGTAATGACTTAAGAAGTAATTTTTATTGATTTAAATCAATATATATCAAGGTTTTAAGTCTAATCTTATCTGTAATTCATCAAGTTGTTTTGAAGCAATAACCGATGGTGCATCAAGCATCACATCACGTCCGCTGTTGTTCTTAGGGAACGCTATTACATCGCGGATAGAATCGAGTCCTGCCATAATACTTACATATCGGTCGAGTCCAAACGCAATACCTGCGTGAGGAGGAGCACCATAACGGAAAGCATTCATCAAGAAACCGAACTGCTCTTCTGCCTGTTGCTTCGTAAATCCAAGCACTTCAAACATTCTTTCCTGCAATTCTGTATCGTGAATACGAATAGAACCGCCACCGACTTCGATACCATTGCATACAAAATCGTAAGCCAATGCTCTTACTTGCTCTGGGTGTTCGTCAAGCAAATGCAAGTCGTCTGGGTTTGGCATAGTGAATGGGTGGTGGGTAGCCATAAGGCGTTGCTCCTCATCGCTCCACTCAAAGAGTGGGAAATCTACAATCCACAGGCACTTGAAAACATTCTTATCGCGTAAGCCCAAACGGTTGCCCATCTCTAAACGAAGTGAGCACAGCTGAACTCTTGTTTTATTGGCATTCTCGCCCGAAAGTATCAGAATAAGGTCGCCATTGTTTGCTCCGGTTGTTTGCTTCACCTTTTGCAACTGCTCTTGTGTAAAGAACTTATCGACAGAGCTCTTTGCTTCGCCGTTCTCATCGTACTTGATGTAAACCAAACCCTTTGCGCCTACTTGCGGACGCTTCACGAAATCGGTAAGTTCGTTCAGCTGCTTACGACTATAATCAGCACAATTTGGCACCACGATACCTCCAATATAATTCGCTTCGTTGAATACAGAGAACTCGCTCGTACCCTTCAGGTCGTCCATAAGTTCTACAAACTCCATTCCGAAACGCACATCAGGTTTATCAGAACCATAACGCTTCATAGCATCGTGCCACGTCATCTGTTCCAATTTAGCAGGAAGTTCCACTCCCCTAATCTCCTTGAACAGATAGCGAGCCATATCTTCAAACACCTGAAGCACGTCCTCTTGGTCTACATACGACATTTCGCAGTCGATTTGGGTAAACTCTGGCTGACGGTCGGCACGCAAGTCTTCGTCACGAAAACACTTTGCAATCTGGAAATAGCGGTCGAAACCAGCCACCATCAACAGCTGTTTCAGTGTCTGCGGACTTTGCGGAAGTGCGTAAAACTGCCCTGGATTCATACGAGAAGGCACCACAAAGTCGCGTGCTCCCTCAGGAGTAGAACCTATAAGAATAGGTGTTTCAACTTCGATGAAGTTCAAGTTGTCAAGGAAGTTACGAATAAGAATTGTCATTCTGTGGCGCAATTCCAAGTTGCTGCGCACCGCAGGGCGTCGCAAGTCCAAATATCTGTATTTCATTCGGAGGTCGTCGCCACCGTCTGTATTGTCTTCTATTGTAAATGGAGGAGTGAGCGAGCTGCTCAGCACCGTCAGTTCCTTAGCGATAATCTCTATATCGCCTGTTTCTATCTTGTTATTCTTACTTTGACGCTCGCTTACAATACCTTTCACGCGAATGCAATATTCGCGTCCCAATTTGTTAGCTTCATCGCAAAGACCAGCATCTTCAGCTTCGTTAAATACAAGTTGTGTAATACCATAACGGTCGCGCAAATCAACGAAGGTCATACCACCCATCTTACGTGAGCGCTGAACCCAGCCCGCAAGTACTACTTCCTTACCAGCATCTATTAAGCGAAGTTCGCCACAAGTCTTAGTCCGATACATAATCTTCTCTATTTTTTATTGTTTACTTCTGCAAAGGTACAAACTTTTAACGAGAACAAATAAAACAGAATAAGGAAAATTTTGCTTTTTCTTTCTTTACATTTCTCAACTTCTTTTCCATACCAAGACACACAACACACGGTTTATATACAAAATCAGACCAAATGCCTGCTGCATTCGTACCGTTTCTTACCTATACATATTCTATTCATTACAACAACAAGACAAGCATCTTACAGAACGGCTTAATGGTGAGAGAAAGAGGCTATTTGCGTCAAAAGAAGTCAGAAATTCTATTGTTTCCAACATTATTTACACGTAAAGAATAATTTATTTACACGTAAATAATTTATAGCAGTTTTGGTTTTACACTATGAAAAATACTTGAACATACCCTATTTGCCTATCCAAGACGGAGAACCTAATAATGAACGAGAAAGTAGATTTACCCATTTTTAGGTATTGACAGTTTATAATATTAACCCTACCTTTGCACACGAATTGTATATTTACATACAAAAGAACTTTAAATGATACCAAAAAGGAAGAGAAATAAAACTATGGGGCAATGCCCTAATACAGAAAGTGCGCTGTCAGAATTAAAGACAGCGCACTTTATTTTTGAACAATTATGAAAAATATTCGTTTTTACCACACTTCTATTATGAAAGAGACAAGAGACAAGAAGAAACTATCGGCAGGAGTATTAAGGAGAACTGACGTGCGGTTGCATGGCAAGAGGCTTTGCTTGGCATTGCTTTGCCTGCTGTGCACAATGACAATCTCAGCACAGAAAGCCATCGTATATGGACAGATTACCGACGACAAGACTGGCGAGCCTGTTGCTGGCGCAGGGGTTTCGATAGCAAAAGATGGGAAGGGAACGGTTGCTGATGCCAATGGCCGCTACATTCTGAATATTCAAGGACGGCAGCAAGTGCGATTGAACTTTCAATATTTGGGCTATAAAACAGAAAGTCGGGAGATAGCATTGCGCGACAGCGTATGCTGCAACATACGCTTGAAGCCGATTGACAACGTGCTGGACGAAGTAACAGTAACCACCCGAAGCGAGATGCGGAAGCTAAGAGAGTCTGCCATGCCCATATCTGTTATCGGGCAGCGGCAACTGCAAGGCACAGCCTCTAATATCAACGACGTGCTCGCTCGTACCGTAGGTGTTACGGTGCGGAACACTGGTGGCATGGGAAGTGCGTCGCGTATATCGGTTCGTGGATTAGAGGGAAAGCGAATGGGTATGTACATTGACGAGACGCCTATGTCGCAACTCAGCAACTTCGTGGCACTGAACGATATTCCTACAAATATGATTGAACGCATAGAAGTATATAAAGGTATCGTTCCTTACAAGTTTGGCGGTTCGGCATTGGGCGGGGCTGTCAATGTTGTAACAAAGGAATATCCACCCATTTACTTGGATTTTTCTTACGAAATTGGGTCGTTCAATTCTCACCAAGTGTCTTCCGTACTGAAACGAACCAACCGCAAGAGTGGCTTGCAATTCGGTGTTGGCGGTGTGGTGTCGTATTCCAAGAACAACTATAAAATGACTTTGGCTAATCTTGACGGCCGTATTGTTGAGCGAGACCACGACCGTTTCAACAAGATAATGGGAGGTATGTCGGTAAAAGCTACCCAATGGTGGTTCGACGAGATGAAGTGGGAACTCATTTTCATGAAGACTCGACAGGAAATACAGGGCATTGACCTTAACGTACGAGAGGCTTATAACCATTCAACCAATTACGTTACAGCATTGGCACTGAAACGTAACAACTTCTTTTTAGATGGTTTGGACTTCGATTTCAATGCTGGCTACATCATCGGCAAATATGGATTGTGCGACAAGGCTGAACATCGCTACGACTGGGACGGCAAGGTGCTTCCTCCCGTTTCATCTTTTGGAGGCGAGCAAAACAACTTTGCGTCAGACGGCAACAACCGCTCCAACGAACTGACGGCAAAGCTCAATATGGGTTATACTATTGATATACACCACGCATTGAACCTTAACATTTACGCAGACCATAACTCCTTACACCCTAACGACTCACTGATGGACAAGTCGTTGGGCTTCCGTGCCAACTTCCCAAGCAAGATGAAAACGCTGACCATAGGACTTTCGTACGACCTAACACTCTTCAACGGACGCTTTCAGAATGCTTTTACATTGAAGGAATTCTTCTTTTCATCTCACTCTCGCAGCATTGACATCTACTCTGTGAAGGAGCCTCAACCTGTGAAAACCTCTAAAAACTACATTGGATTCAGCAATGCCATGCGCTTTAAATTCACAAACGACTTAATGCTGAAGGCTTCTTTCAATTCGGAAGTACGTATTCCGACAAGCGAAGAACTCATAGGCAACGGTTATTCGATTCTCGCCTCGCCTGCATTGAGACCCGAACGCACATCAGGAGTAAACCTCGGGCTTCTCTATCGCCACATAAAGGCAGATGGAGGACTTATAGAAGTAGAACTGAATGGCTTCTACAATCAGCTGGAAGATATGATACGCTTCACTCCCGACATGATTCCAACCATGGCACGCTACCGAAACTTCGGCAGTGTACGTACGAAAGGAGTAGAGTTGGAAGCCAAGGGCGACATCTGCCCCCTACTCTATCTCTACGCAAACGGAACCTACCAAGACCTTCGCGACGTCCGAAAAACAATCCCAGGAACAGAGGTAGAGAACCCTACACGCAACAAGCGCATTCCCAACGTACCCTATCTGCTTGCCAACTTCGGTGTCGAACTGCACAAAGAAAACCTCTTTGGTGGCAGCGGACAGAACACACGTCTGCTTTTCGACGCTTCGTATATACACCAATACTTTTACGATTTTGAGGTTAGTAAGTACCAAGAACGCAAAATTCCAACCTCAATGACAATGGACGCAGCCTTAGAACACAGTCTCTGCAACGACCGTTGGACAATTACTTTCAAGGTTAAAAACCTTACCGACCGTCGTATTGTCTCTGAATTAAACCGCCCGTTACCAGGTCGCTACATAGGAATAAAGGTGAGATACCTATTTAAATAATTAATTAATAAACATATAAAACAATGAGAAATTTAAGATTTATCCTTCCCGCCATTGCAATGATGGCACTCGTAAGCTCATGCAGCCACAACGACGAACCTACACCAAACCCCGACGAACCTACTGGAAAGGCGTTCAAGGGAATTATCTTTGCCGCTGGTATCACCAATCCTGAGGGAAACAGTGGCAGCGTTTACATGCAGAGTCTCCCCGATATGGTGGCAGGAAACTACGACAACAGCAATGGTATTCCTGTGGGATTCGGTACCGCTCCGATAGTTGCAAAATCGGGAAATATCTATGTTTTGCCTGACTATATGGGCAATACGAAAGCTGAAATTACACGTTATAGAATATATTCCGACAACAAATGGCACAAGAAAGGCGCACTACAGATACCACCAAAGGCAGCGGCATGCTGCGTAACTGAACTGAATAGCGAGAAAGCATACGTCAGTTTGCAGGGTTTAGGCAGCATAGTAGTATTCAATCCTACCACTATGACCCGTATTGCGGAGATTGATTTGAATGGTCTTAAGCAAGCAGACACAAATGTTTCACCTGCAGCTATGGTCATAAGAGATGGAAAACTCTTCGTCGGTCTCAACCAAATGAACGCTCAATACATGCCGACACGCAACAATATAGAGCTTGCAGTAATAGACACAAAGACCGATAAAGTGGAGAAACACATCGTCAATACTTCGTTGGAAATGAGCTTTGCCACCCGCCCCATCGACCCAGGCTCTATCTTTATAGACGAAAACAACGACATCTATATTAACTGTATAGGTTCGTTCGGCTTTATCCCACAATTCCATGGCGGTATTGCACGTATCAAGAACGGAACTACCGAGATAGACCCCGACTATTGCATACGCCTCGACCAAGTAGAAGTAGCAGGACTGCCAACGAAGTTTGCCGACTTCTTCTCTACATTCTACTACGCAGGTAACGGAAAGGTCTACACCTATGTCAATTCGTTTGCCCTCGATTCAAAGGGTCTTGAAAATCCTTATGTAAGCTTTACCAATATACCTGTTGTAGTTGATTTGAAACAAAAGACAATGAGTACTATCGAAGGAATGGAGATTTCCAACCCACAAGGCATCGCTATTGGCAAACACAGAAACTTGATTGTATTCGGCAGTTCCAACAAGAAGGCTAATGGCTTCTATACCTACGACCCTGCAACAATGAAGGTAGCAGGACCAATTATGCAGGTAAAAGGAAATCCAAGCTTCTTCCATAGCTTTGCAGAATAAGACAATCTATCGTGCCTACTATTTACTAAAAGCTACTTGTCTATGCAAATACAGAAAGACGAGATACGCAACCGGATACTCATCGTTGCAAGCAACGAGTTTATGAAGAACGGTGTGAAGCATACGTCCATAAAGACTATTGCCGACAAAGCTGGAGTAGCAGTAGGCAATGTATATAATTATTATAAGGGCAAGGACGACTTACTGAAGGCTGTCCTTGCTCCTCTTTTCAAGGCTTTCAAGGATTATCGCAGTAAAACTGGCGGCGAAGAATATATAACGCTCGACATTTTTCACCATGAATTCTACTATGAGATGATGCGCGAACAGGTGGCATCGCTGATTGTTCCCTTTCGGAAAGAGTTGCGTTTACTTATATTCGAAACTGCCGGCACATCGTTGGAGAACTATTTCGACCAACTATTGGAAGCGACATATACCGACGGAATAACTTATCTCGCC
The DNA here is from genome assembly GCF_015262605.1 of Prevotella aurantiaca. Classification (NCBI taxonomy): domain Bacteria; kingdom Pseudomonadati; phylum Bacteroidota; class Bacteroidia; order Bacteroidales; family Prevotellaceae; genus Prevotella; species Prevotella aurantiaca. Next base: position 8,281 of record NZ_JABZSJ010000043.1, read on the forward strand.
CGTATAAAAAGCCTGTTTCCACATATCAATTCGGATATATCGCCACACTTCACTCGCATTCTCTGTGATTTGTGGGCAGGTGTAATTAGATATATCGTTACCCACGACAACCTAAGCGAGACTGAAATAAACCAAATCATTACCGACTATATACATTTCACCTTTGGCGGCTGGCGCGAACTGATGGGTATTGAATAAAAATAAATGAATACTACGGAAACCTTTTGGGCAAGTCTTGAAACTCTGCTGATAGAACAACACGCAAGAGAAATAAAGAAGGAAAAACGCCTTTAACTTGTAAAGACATTTCTATCTAAAAATGATAATTTCGATTTGGCATTGCGAAAGCGGCTGTTTTGCACGGTAATACATACGCTTTTACCTTGCAAAACAGCCGCTTTTGGAATGCAAAACAATAGGTGTTATAATACGTTAATAACAAGGATGTTAGGCAAGATATACCGTGTGAAAAAATATTTGCACATCCTTTTATCTGCCGACTTACCCGATAGCAGTTCCTACAGCACTGTCTATCTCCTGTCAATCAGTCTGAATTCAACAGGCAAAATCATTTCTTTCTTCACAGCTTTCCCATCTACAACAGCCGGTTTCCACTTGGGCATCTCACTAATAACACGAATAGCCTCACGGTCCAACAGAGGGTCTACGCTATGAGCGACCAATACGTTGCTCACAGTTCCGTCGGTTTCTACATCGAAACGGACCATCACTTTACCCTGAAGGCCATTCATTGCTGCCTCCACAGGGTATTTCACTCGCCGATCAATCCATGCTATAACATTGTTCGTAAAGGTTGAAGGTGAGGGGAGAGAAGTATCGCATTGTTCCTTTTTCTCGCAAGTTTTTTTGCAGGAAGATGTGCATGACTGCGTTACACACCCCTTGCATTTTCCTTTCTTGGGTGAAGACGTTTGTGCCACGGATACTAATGGGAGACTGCTAAACAACACTATAAATGCGAGCTGTCTCATTCTCTTTAAATAAAAATTACATTTCATTAATCTAATCAAATTAGTTATACATAAAACAAAGGTACAACAACCTTATAAGAATACATAATTTGTATATAAAAAACTATATTTCGGATTTCAGGACATAGGTTTTTTCTTTTACGAAATGTCTACTTTGACAAGCTATTGAGCCTTGCTATATACTTGCCAAGTATGTCGAACTCGAGGTTTACAACCGAGCCTACTTGTATATCGGCAAAGTTTGTATTTTCAAGCGTGTAAGGAATAATTGCCACTTTGAAGGTATTGGCAGTAGGTTCGCACACTGTCAGTGATACGCCATTGACTGTAACCGAGCCTTTATCCACTGTAAAGTAGCCTCGCTGTGCCATTTCCACATCGTCTTTGTACTCAAAGGTGAAATAGGTACTGCCATTTGCATTTTCCATAGCAACGCAACGGGCAGTTTCATCTACGTGTCCTTGAACGATATGACCGTCTAAACGACCATTCATCAGCATAGAGCGTTCTAAGTTTACACGGTCGCCTACTTTCAGCAAACCAAGGTTCGACCTGTCCAAAGTTTCCTTCATAGCGGTTACGGTATAGGTTTCGCCTTGCAGACGAACTACCGTGAGGCACACGCCATTGTGTGCAATGCTTTGGTCTATCTTCAATTCGCTTGTAAACGAACAATTTAAAACAAAGTCTATATTTTCTTGATAACGTTCAATGGCAACTACTTGTGCCATTTCTTCTACAATTCCAGAGAACATAATTCCTTTTTATTAAAAACTTTATTAAACTTGCAGGAATGCCTTTACTTACAAAAAAGAAGGTGGAACTCCTTTGGAACTCCACCTTTTTGTAGTCCTCGTCTTGAGAGGATTTGAGAAAGCCGCATCGATGATGTGATGAAAAGTCCGAGTATCTATGATAAGAGAGCTCTCTGCTTTTGTAATCCACCGACCCGAAGGTTTAGTCGCTGAAATGCGTTTTATGTGGCCCGCCATTGTCAAGAGAAGTCTTCTCGGTTTTCAGATTTATTTGATGACTATCCCAATCGAATCGATACGACTATAGCTTTTCCTTTCTAAGTACAAAGGTAGTACTTTTTTTCAATGTACCAAATATTTGCACTAAATTATTGTTTCATAAAGCACCTCGCCAATGGTTGGGTGTATATGAATCATATCGGCAAGGTCGGCAAGCGTTGCATCGTTGTTCATAAGAACAGCTACCTCTTGCGTGATGTCAGCAGAGTGGGCACCAAAGACGTGGCAACCAAGTATTTTTCCATTCTCGTCTGCCATTACCTTCACCATACCTTCGGTTTCTTCCATTGCCAATGCCTTACCATTAGAGCGGTAGAAGCCTTTCTTGACGGTGTAGCTTATGCCCTCTTTCTTGCAAACATCTTCCGACAATCCTACCGAACCTGCTTCAGGATAGGTAAATACTGCCGCTGGCATAATGTCGAAGCGTATCTTATCCTCTTTTCCAAGTATGCGATTAATAACGTGTGTGCCTTGGAAACTTGCAGCATGGGCAAGCATCTGCTTACCATTAACATCGCCAACGGCATAAACACCGGGAACATTGGTTTCGTAATGCTCGTTGGTTTCAATGCCTTGCTTAGCGCAGTTAATGCCTGCAGTTTCGAGTCCGAGTCCTTCAACGTTGGCAACACGTCCTGTTGCAACAAGCACAACATCGGCAACCACTTGCTTTTCTTGTCCCTTTTGTTCAAAAGTAACAATCGCTTGCTTCTTGTCATCGGTGGCAACGATGCTCTTCACACCGCTATTCATATTGAAATTGATGCCACGTTTTTCTAATGTCTTGCGCAAACGCTTTGCAATATCAGAGTCGATAGTAGGCAAACATTCTTTCAAGAACTCGATAACTGTAACCGAACTGCCGAAGGTTTCAAAAGCAGAAGCCAATTCAAGTCCGATAACACCCGCACCAATGATTGCCATTGTCTGTGGCACGTGGTCTATATCGAGCAACTCAGTAGAAGTCATAACCTTGTCTTTCAACGGCTCACCTTCAGGGGTATTGAAGGCAGGAATAAATGGAAGCAGACGAGCGTGCGAACCTGTGGCGATAATAATATTATCGGCTGTCATCTGTGTGCCGTTCACTTCGATTACTTTCTTATCCACAAACTTTGCTTCACCTTCTATATAAGTGATGCCTGGCATCAACATCAAACCCTTTACGCCTTCACGAAGTTGAGCGATAACATTGTTCTTACGTTCTTGTATGCGAGCGAAATTAACACTGCCGCCACCCACGCAAGACAACAGAGGGTTACGATAGAGGTCGGCATCGTGAGCAAAGCTCTTCGTCGGTATACAACCCTCGTTCAGACACGTACCTCCTGGATTTCGTTTCTCGATGATGGTAACCTTGAGGCCATCTTTTGCCGCATGCACGGCTGTATGATAGCCTCCAGGTCCAGCACCGATTATAATTAAATCAGTCTTTTCCATAATATAAAATCTCTATAAGATTACTGTTTCATCATTGCCTGACGGTAGTTAAGGATTGGCTCTTTCGCAGCCAGCACATCATCAACGCGTCCAATAGGCGTATTGTGTGGTGCTTCTAAAACTTCTTGCGGAGTTTCGCGAGCTTCACGTGCAATTGTATGCATAACATCAATGAAGCCATCGAGTGTCTTCTTACTTTCATTTTCAGTAGGCTCAATCATCATTGCTTCAGGAAAAAGCAATGGGAAATAGATGGTAGGAGCATGGTATCCATAATCAAGTAAACGTTTAGCAACATCCATAGTAGTTACACCTGTACTCTTATCTTTGAGTCCATCGAAAATAAATTCGTGCATACAAATACCCTCAATTGCCAATTCGTAGTCATCTTTCAAACATTCTTTGATATAATTTGCATTGAGTGTAGCATAAGAACCAACCATTTTCATGTTTTCTTTGCCCAGTGTCAAAATGTATGTGTAAGCACGCAAAGACACAAGGAAGTTACCCATAAATTGACCAACATGCATGTTGTTAAGGTTGTATTCATTTGTTATTTCTGGTAAATCTACACTGAAACCATCATTAGATTTTACAACATGCGGTTTTGGTAAAAATTCAATAAGTTCTGACCTTACACCTACAGGACCACCACCAGGACCACCACCTCCATGAGGAGTAGAGAACGTTTTGTGAATATTGATATGCATTACGTCGAATCCCATATCTCCAGGACGAGCAATTCCCAATAGTGGGTTAAGATTAGCTCCATCGTAATACATCAATCCTCCACAATCATGAACCAATTTGGCAATCTCTGGGATATTCTTTTCAAATAAGCCAAGTGTATTAGGATTGGTCATCATCATACCTGCTATATCATCACCGAGTAATGGTTTCAAGTCTTCAACATCTACTAAACCATCAGCTGTACTCTTTACTTCAACAACGTCAAGGCCACATACAGCTGCCGAAGCAGGGTTTGTACCATGTGCAGAATCAGGAATAATTATCTTCTTACGCTTCATATCACCACGTTTCTCATGGTAAGAGCGGATTATCATAAGACCTGTAAGCTCACCTTGTGCACCTGCAAATGGATTTACAGTGAAATCATCAAGACCAGAAATGCTTGAAAGAACATTTGCCAATCCATAATTTACCTCTAAAGCTCCTTGGACAGAACTTATAGGTTGCATCGGGTGAATACCTGTAAAACCAGGCATTGCAGCAATTTCTTCATTAATAGTGGGGTTATATTTCATTGTACATGAACCCAAGGGATAGAAACCATTATCTACTCCGAAGTTGTTTCCACTATGGTTTGTATAGTGGCGCACAACAGTGAGTTCATCACACTCAGGAAGTTCAGCATCTATTTCACGTTTCAAATTGCTTGGAAAATCGTAATTTCCAAATTCGTTTTTAGGTAGGCTATAAGCTTTAGAACCTGGTTGAGAAAGCTCAAATATTAAATTGCCATATAATCTGTTATTCATTTCTTCAATAATTTAAGTGTTTATAAAAACTTTGCTTAAAGTTAATTAGATTAGAGGAGAGAAACAAGTGCTTCCATCTCTTCTTTCGTACGCTTCTCCGTTACTGCAACAAGGAGTTTATCCTCACCAACTTTTACACCTGGTAGGATTCCCTTTTCAATTGCTTTATCGTAGAAAGCATCACGTTTTTCAACTTTTACTAAGAATTCATTGAAGAATGGTTGATTATAAACCAATTGTGCTTTACCTGTAGCCACCATTTTATCACAGAGATAATGAGCGCCATCAAAACTTATCTTTGCAGCCTCCTTAACACCTTGTTTACCCATCATTGACATATAAATAGTGGAATAAAGTGCCATTAAGCTTTGGTTAGAACAAATATTTGAGGTTGCTTTTTGGCGACGAATATGTTGTTCACGAGCTTGTAAAGTGAGGACAAAAACACGTTGTCCTCGTGAATCTTTTGTCTGTCCTACAATACGTCCTGGCATCTTACGCATCATTTTCTGAGTACAACTCATATAACCAGCATAAGGTCCACCAAACGCCATAGGCAATCCAAGACTCTGTACATCACCTACAGCAAAGTCTGCTCCCCATTCACCTGGAGTTTTGAGAATAGAAAGGTCAGCTGCAACACTGTTAACGATGAACAATGCCTTGTTATCGTGACAGATGTCTGCAAAACCAGTAAAGTCTTCAGCAATACCATAATAGTTTGGTTGCTGGACTATAACACCTGCTACATCTCCTTCAGATATTTTAGCTTCTAAGTCATGCTTAGAAGTTACACCATTTTCATTTGCAACAGAAACAAGGTTAACACCATTGAAATGAGCATACGTTCTGAGAACTTCAATAATCTGTGGATTAATTGTTTCAGAATATAAAATAGTTTTACGCTTATTTGATTGAACAGCCGCCACCATCATTGCTTCAGCTGTAGCAGTAGAACCATCATACATTGATGCATTAGCAACATCCATATTTGTAAGCTCTGCTATCATACTTTGGAATTCAAAGATATAGTGTAAAGTACCTTGAGAAATTTCTGCTTGGTAAGGAGTATATGAAGTTAGGTATTCAGAACGACCTACGATCTGCGGTACTGCACTTGGTGTATAATGATCGTACACACCAGCACCTGCAAAACAAGTTAATTGTTGATTCTTATCTGCCAACTTCTTAAAGAAGTTTCTAATCTCTATTTCACTCTTTGCTTCTGGAATATCGTATTCTCCCTTAAAACGTAATGCTTCAGGAATTCCTGCGAAAAGGTCCTGAATGGTTTTTACACCTACCTTATTGAGCATTACTTGTATGTCTTCTTCAGTATGTGGAAAGAATTTAAAATTCATGTTTCTAGTATTTAATCTGTTAGCTTTTATAAAAGAAATAGCTGCTTTTCTTCTGCAATGTCTACTTTTAGAAGGAAAACAGCTATAAACTTAATATAGAATGCTTATTTATAAACTATTTTGTGCAGAACTCTTCGTAACTCTTTGCATCCATGAGGTCATCAAGTTCAGATTTGTTTGTAAGTTCTACTTTAAGAATCCAGTTTGCATATGGATCTTGATTTATAAGCTCAGGTTGGTCTTCAAGTGCTTCGTTTACTTCCAATACTTTGCAAGAAACAGGAGCATTGAGATCTGAAGCAGCCTTTACACTTTCTACTGCACCAAAACCTTCTTCTGCTTCAAACTCATCATCAGCCTCAGGCATATCAACGTAAACAACGTTGCCAAGTGCGTGTTGTGCATAGTCGGTAATTCCAATGTAAGCTACATCACCTTCAACTTTTACATACTCATGTGACTCTGCATAGTAGAGTCCTTCAATTACTTTTGCCATTTTATATTTGTCTTTGTATTAATTTTTATTCTTATTATATATAAAGGTGTACTTGTTACTAAGTTAGTCATTTACACCTTGTGGATTTTACTTAACGTAGTGTGGATCGTAGAATTTTTTCTTTCCTACGGTTGCAGGGAAAAATTTCTTACGTATCTGCACTTCTACACGATCTTCCATTTTAATATCAGCATCAACCAATGCAACAGCACAGCTTTTTTCAACCGAGATAAGCTTATAACCTGTTGTTATTTCTCCTATTTCCTTACCATCTTTAAATACCTTATAGCCGTTACGTGGAATTGCATTATCGTCCAACCATAAACCACGAAGACGCTTTGTTACACCTTCAGTCTTTTGTTTTAATAATGCTTCTTTACCAAGGAACTTCTCTTTGTCAAACTTTACAAACATTGACAGTCCAGCCATTACAGGGGTAATTGTCTCAGAAAGTTCGTGTCCATAAAGAGGCATACCTGCTTCAAAACGTAAAGTATCGCGACAACCAAGACCACAAGGAGTAGCTCCAGCAGCCATTAACTTGTCCCACATTTTAACAATATATGCTGGAGAGCCATAAAGCTCAAAACCATCTTCACCAGTATAACCTGTACGAGAGATGATGATATCTTCTCCTTCATGCTGTGCTTTCTTCACTTCATAAAACTTCAGATCAGAGCAAGCAATACCGAGGTCATTCTGAATGATCTTTTCTGCTGCTGGGCCTTGAATAGCAAGCTGTCCATATTTCTCACTATCATTGATGAGTTGAATATCGAAACCATCAGTATGTTTCTTTATCCATTCATAGTCTTTCTCAATGTTAGCAGCGTTTACGGTTAAAATAAATTCGTTCTCACCTACCTTGCATATGCAAGTGTCGTCAACTACACCACCATCTTCCATACAGAACATACCATAAAGCACTTTGCCTACAGCTAAACCTGTAACGTCGTTTGTAAAAATATAGTTAACAAATTTTTCTGCCTCATTACCCGAAACAACAAGTTCGCCCATATGAGACACATCAAAAACACCACAATGCTTTCTTACAGCATTGTGTTCTTCGATAATACTTGAATACTGAATTGGCATATCGAAACCACCAAATGGTGAAATCAATGCACCTAATGCCACATGCTTGTCATAAAGGCATGTTCTTTTGTTCTCCATAATTGCTTTAGAATTTATATTTATTATGCTGTCCTTTAATATTTTATCATTGGTTCAGCTATTATATGATTAGGTCGGGATTCTCCCTTTTTTTCTTGCGATGCAAATATAATAAAGTTTTTTTGAAGACACAAAGATTTTAAAAGAAAAAATATAGCTTTTAATTTATGCAAGTTTGATAGAAGATAATCGTCTGAAAAATATAATTACAAAATAAAAAAACGTAATTACAAATTTCAGAAATTATAATTATAATTTTGGTGAAATATTATTATCGTTTTCTTCATATGTGTTTAACTCCTGATTTACACCATTTTACTCTTTGAACAAATGAGAAAACACCCTCAGCATTAAATGATTTAAATTTGCTAATTAGTATAAATTGATCTTGTCATATTCAATAGGTAATTATTCTACTTTTTACAACTTCACACTTCCAATTTATCATTCACTATTTAAACATTGAAACAAAATTAAAGACAGGTTTTGGCTACTTATATATACATAAAAAAAGACTGCAAATCTATTTTAAGATTTGCAGTCTTTTATATTTCTATAAAAGAAGTATTTAAGCTTCTGCAGGTGCTTCTGTTTCTGTTACTTCTGCTGGAGCTTCTGCTTCAGTTGCCTTTGCAGCTTCTTCTTCTGCCTTTGCAGCAGCCTTCTTATCAGCTACCCTCTTAGCAATAGCTTCATTAGCTTTCTTTTCTTCTTCAAGATTTTTTGCTACATAAGCTTTCTTCTCATCAGCAGCCTTCTTCTCTAATGCTTCTTTTGAGGAATCCTTTTCTTTCTTCCATGCATCAAATTTTTGCTGACATGTAGCTTCATCGAATGCGCCTTTCTTAACACCGCCACGGAGGTGCTTCATCATATAAACGCCTTCACCTTTAAGCAAGTTACGAACTGTATCTGTTGGCTGTGCGCCAACTTCTACCCAATAAAGGGCACGATCGAAATTCAAATCTACTGTGGCAGGATTGGTATTTGGATTATAAGTACCAATCTTCTCAGTAAATTTACCATCACGTGGTGCACGAACGTCTGTAATTACAATTCTGTAAACGGCATAGCCTTTACGACCTCCGCGTTGCAATCTGATTCTTGTTGCCATAATTTGTTTTTTATTCTTTTAATTAGGTTTGAATTTAATGCCATTATCTCGTAATAGCGGGTGCAAATTTACATCTTTCTTTTCTATCTACCAAACAATCTGATAATTATATTAAATATTTTATCTTTTGCTGTATAACTTTTTATTTTTTAGTCTTTGTCTGTGATACCCAATTAATAGAGGTTATCTTCCCATTTTGCATTTGGGCCTTAATTGTATATTTGTTGGAACCTTTCCCTCCTACTCTTTCTATTTCTAAACGAGCAGGAATTGTAACTGTTTGTTTGATTGAACCATCTTCCAACTTGTCAGTTGTTGCACTAGTAGCTGTTCCAAGATGCCACATTATGTTCTTAACATCTGCTTGATAGAGTCTTTCACGCATATATTTTGCAACATCTGCAGTAGTCGCACCCCCAGATCCTAAGAAGTTAAATGAAGAAGCAACTACTTCTTGAATCTTTGAAGTACTTTTACTATTAATGCCTTGTAGGAACTGACGGACTATAGCAACAGCCTTTTTTTCTTCGCCTGGAGTAGATGTATTATCAAGCATTACCTTTAACTTCTCATCAGCTTCTTTGGTATGAGCTCCATTGGGGTATTTTTCTCTATAACCAAGATAAGCAGCTTCTGTATTCAAACGTACTACATTTTCCCAATATTCTTCTTCTACTTTTTTCTGAATTTCAGCTTTATGCGGTGTATCCGGATGTGCCTCAAGATATGCTTTATATGCTTCTGTGGTATTTTGCTTGACTACATTTCCCCATTCATCGCGTTTCTGTTTAGTCTGTACCAGAAGATTTTTCACATTATCAACATGTTCTAATGGAGCAGTTGGATAATCAGCTAAATATTGTTCCAATACTTGTTTATTATTACTCTTCAGCGCTATTTTATATTCTTCTGCTTCATGGTTCTCATTTCCTCTTTTATAAAAGAATAAAAGCACTGCACATATAATAAGTGCAATTAACAAAGAAACGAAAAGAGCAGTATGATTGTTTTTTGTTGTAGATTGTACCTTACTATAAACTTCATTTTCTTCAATGGGTGAAGCTTCCTGCTCCTTTGCTATTGTTTCTTGAACAGGTAGAACTTGGGGGTATTCTTTCTCAGTAACAGGTTCAATTTCAGCAGGAACTATAACCTCTTCAAATTCACTATATACCGACTCTGTTTCAGCCTGTTGTTTTTCCTCAGATTCTTCTATTAAATCCGTTATAACATTTTCTATATGCTCATCGTTAATTATCGATTCTGAATGGTGGCAATTTGGACATACAGCATCTTCTTTTAAGTATATGTCCCCACAATTGAAACACTTTACAAGGTGTCCCGCTATTTCTACTCCACAACTTGGACAAACCGGAGCTTTATCGCTAACTTGATGCCCACATTCCGGACATTTAATAATCATTGCTTTTAATTTTAAAATATAGTTAGTAAGTCAAATTTTTCGGGTTATTAACTCCGCTAATAATAGCATATATTTGTTTTGCGTCGAGGGAAACGAATCTCTCGCATACTATGTCGGCCCATTAAACGACTTTTGTCCACATACCCACGGACTCCATTAATGTAACCTTTACCAGTATATTGCCACGCAAATATATCGCGTCCATCGTTAAGTACAGGCTCACGAGCTGTATATTGTGCTATAAAAAGTTTATAACCAGTGAGTGAACCTATAAGATATCGATTATAAAAATTAGTATACGTATAAACCAAAGGTCTGACGCCATACTCCTTTGTCATTAAATCTAAGAATTTCAACAAGCTATCCTGCAATGCATAGTCGCTCAATCCGCCAGTTGTTTCTATATCAACCATAGGTATTAAATCTTGATCTTGGGGTCTACACTGAGCTCGAAAATTCTGCAATTGTTCTATCTGTGGCACAGTAGGTCGATAAAAATGATAAGAACCTACGTTCATCCCATTACGCTTTGCAGCTTGTATATTTTCATAATATCGCTTGTCTATAAGAGAACTTCCTTCGGTGGCTTTCAAATAAACATAATTCAGCTTGTGATTACTATTGGTTGCTACAGTTTCCCACCAAACATCACCTTGATAATGACTCATATCAAGGCCGTGAACATGATCGCATGTATCTTCACATTGTATATTATATTGTGCCTTCACTCCTAAAAACGAAAACATACAGAAGACAACAAGTACATATCTTATTTTACTCATAACTGCAAAGATACGACATATAATTGATTTGCGAAAGGTCTATCTAACTTTATTAATCGATTACTGATTATTTTAGTATTATTTTGCAAGTTACCAGCTATAAAATCAACTATATTTATCCGATTTTGAGAGCTATTTAATAATACTTACACTATCTAAAACATTAATTTAGGGAAAATCCTCCCCTTATTAGGGAAAATCCTTTTTACTGGTAAAAGAAAATATGTTCCTTTGCACTATCGAAACATAGGCATTGCCACGCTATGTAACTACGAAAAGAAAGGGAGAGAATATGAAGAAATATATAATTGCCATTATGGCACTACTCACAATAGCTAGTTCGGCATATTCAATGAGCTATGAGCACGCTCGCTCACAAGCGCTGTTCTTAACAGACAAGATGGCTTACGAGTTGAATCTGACAGAAGAACAATACGAAGCAGCATTCGAAGTGAACTTAGACTATCTGATGAGCATAAATTCAACGGATGATCTTTATAGTGAATATTGGACACATAGAAACCTTGATTTAAGCTATATACTGCTTGACTGGCAGTATCGTTCATTTGTTGAGGCTTCATATTTTTATCGTCCTTTATGGTGGGACGCTGGGTATTGGCATCTTAGTATCTATGCAAGATACCCACGTCGTGACTATTATTATTTCGGGAAGCCACGTTTCTACGCTCTTTATAGAGGAGGTCATAGCTGGCGAATGAATGGAGAACGCAGCTGGTATAATGGACGTAAATATGTAAACTATAACGATAGAGGACGATATTTAGGAATGCGAGATAGCTATCAACGTGGAGATTATAGTAGAACTTACCAATATGCTAATAATGGAACTCCACAAACTGATAGAGCGAGGAGTTTTGGGAACCAACAAGAAAGAAATTTTGGTGGTAACAGAAACAATGGATTCGATAATACACCAAGAAGAAGTTCTACGCGAACAACTGTATCACGTGGTGCTAGCAGATTTAGCAACGATACTGGTATAAGCACATTCGGAGATAGCCGTAACTTTGGAGGAACATCTATTCGTCCTGCTCCAAATAGATCTATAACTCCCTCAAGAGGTAACGATCGAACTTTCAGTGTGCCAAACAGAGGATTTGGAAGTTCTTTCAATGGAAACTCACGATTTGGAGGTCATAGATAAAAGATAAAAGGCCTTGCCACTTGGCTATAACCCCATATATAAAAGATAATATAAATAATTGATAGGTAGTAATATTTTTAGCGACAAAGGAAAAGTTTTAGTCGCATTACAAAAGATTATTTAGAGAGTAATTTTTTGAACGAAGGAATTCCATGTGATATGGAGTTCCTTTTTTTTAATCAATTTATACATCAGATTTATGATATAAAAATGTATTACACTAATAAAAAAATAATTGACTATATGTAATAACAAAAAAATCTCTTATCTAATAATTTAAAGCCTTGTATCAATGTGAATTAATTATTCAATATGCAATATTCGAACATCAGCATTTTTCATAACATTAATTTCATTCATTGGCCTACCATAAAAAACACTTTGCACTGCCTTATTTATAATACCATGTCCAACAACTAAGACAACCTTATTGGGATATTCATTCTTAATCCACTGCAAGAATGTACTAGCTCGTAGTTTTAATTCTTCTAAAGTTTCAATATCGTCAGGCCATTTTGTAGGATCATTCAAATTTGAAAGTTCTGGAATAAACATACCTGTAAAACTACCCCAATTACGTTCACGTAATAGTTTTGTAGTAATAATTTTTGCGTGATTTCCAATGCCAACTATTTCTTGACAAGTTTCAACACTTCGATATAGGTCACTTGAAACATAAGCATCAAAATGCACATCTACAAGCCGTTGTCCAAGTTCTTTTGCCTGTTGGATACCATTCTCATTAAGTTTCCCATGCGTTTGTCCTTGAATAATGTGTTTTGCATTATCAATTGTCTCTCCATGACGAATCAAATAAACTATTGTCATATTTTAAATTTATTTATCTTGCAAAAATAAGAAAAAATTGATAGTTAGACTATAAACTTCGAATAATTTCGTATATTTGCAAAATAATAAACGACCAAAGTGGTCTTTATTAAATTTAATGTAAAAAGCTATGAGATTAATTCAAAGTTCTATTATTCGGGCGATAGTAGCAATAGTTATTGGTGCATTATTAGTAAAATACAGAGCAGAAACTATGACTTGGATAACAATTGCTGCAGGAATACTTTTCTTTATTTCAGGAACTATCTCTTCTATTGTATATTATTTTGAAAAGGAAAAAGTAGACAAGACCCAACCAATAGTTGAGGAAAATAATAATGTAAAAACAAACCGCCCATTTTTCCCCATTGTAGGTATTGGTTGTGCAGTATTAGGTATCATATTAACAGTAATGCCAGGCGAATTTATAACCTGGATAGTTTATATTTTTGCAGCATTCCTTATATTAGGAGCTATCAATCAATTTATGAATCTTGCAAGTTCACGTCAGTTTGCTCGAGTACCTCTTCTATTTTGGTTTTTTCCTATGGTAACTTTATGCATTGGTATCTATATCATTGCTCAGCCAATGGAAGCAGCAACCCTACCATTTAAGATTATTGGATGGTGTCTAATGTTCTATGGTATAGTAGAATTGATTAACACAATCAAGATAAGTCAAATGAAGCGAGCATATGAAAAAATTGTAAATAAAACAGTAGTAAATGGCGTAAAAATACCTTCTAACGATAAAATTGAAGATGCTGAAATTCTAGAAGAATAAGCTTGATACCGCTCAATTTACCTCCACATTAGCATCATAAACAGGAACCAATAAATGAAAAAATTCTTGTTGAGTAATTAAAAGTATCCTCAACAAGTGTACGTTTTATAAGAACTTAACAATACTATTTAGTCCTCCCTTAAAAACCTAATATTATCCTGATTCATAGTATATTATCCTGTA
>NZ_JABZSJ010000094.1:0-5017 GCF_015262605.1 Prevotella aurantiaca
CCTCTGCTTGTAAGGCAGATGCTCTAAACCAACTGAGCTAAACGCCCTTACTTTTTGTAAGCGGGTGCAAAAATAGCGATATTATTTTGAACCTACAAGTTTTTATCAAACTTTTTCTTTATTTTTTTTGGAGTGTTTTCTGTCTTATACGACTGCTTGAAAGTGGATTATTCATTGGTTTATAGCAAGTTCTCTATACTCGAAATGGGTAAAACGAGTTCTTCTAAATCTATCATAGCATTGATAAGAGATATGGATTGAAACGAATTTAGGTCGGTAACAAGCACTTCACGCTCTATTATTTTACCAGCATTGAGTAGTTGTTTGCGTCGCGTTCCATTAAGTAAGGGTGTAGAAGGTGTTATCCATAGCTCACCATCGAATAGTGCTATATTCGTATAAGAGGTGTCAGTAAGATGATTTTGTTGTACAATGACAATCTCTTCTGAGGGTTTTACTTGGCCCTTCAATAAGTTTAAAGCGCTTCTATCAATACTTTTATAAGCGTATTCTATATCGTTGTTTATCAGTATCTTAAGTTTTTCAATCTTTCTTATACTATAAGGCGTACAAGAAAGGTCGTATATGTTTTCTTTGTCGTAGGTAAAACGCAACTTTGCTCGGTCGTTTTGGGTTGCGGCAAGGGCTGAAAGATCGTCTACAGAAACCATATTTTCTGTATTCCAAAAGCGTTTCCGCGTGGATTTTATCCGTTCTAAGTGGTAGTCAAGGTTGATAATCCTCCCTTGTTCTACACACATTGTTTCAATAAATAGGCACATATACCTTTTCTAATATTTCGTTATATTCGTCGTCATCGTTACTTTGTGCTGTAATACCTCCACCAGCTTTGTAGAAAAGTTGTTTTCCATCGGTGTCAATAAAACGAATCATTACTGCACTATCGAGGTTTCCATTTGCCCAATGTCCCATAACGCCCGTATAAAAACCACGTTCATAAGTCTCAGCTTCAGCAATAATACGGGTTGTTATAGACTTTGGTGCACCTGTTATTGAACCTGCTGGAAGTAGACTGAATACCAAATCACCAACATTTGTATGGTAATGAGGAAGGATTTGTCCAACTATTTCTGAGCTAGTCTGTAGTATTTGTCCTTTATTAGTGGTTAGTTTGTCGATATAACGATACCTCTCTACTGATACTTGATTGGCTACAATACTTAGATCGTTACGTATTAAGTCTACAATTGTAGCATGTTCGGCAGCTTCTTTTGCATTGTTCATTAATATTTCTGCAGCGTTTGGTGTATTGGCAGCTATGGTTCCTTTCATAGGAAATGAACGAATAGTTTGTCCTTCTATACGAACGAATATCTCAGGAGAGAAGCAAACAAAGTTGTTTTTAACCCAACAGCGGTACTTAGCAGTCGAGCGGAGAAAAATTTCTCGCATTGAAAGGTTGGTATGAATGGGTATTTGGCAAGTTAAATTGGTCAAATAGCTGTTGCCATTATGTTGATTGGTCTTTACGTGTTCAATGCTACGCTGATATTCTGCACGGTCTGGTGCATCAAATATCCATTCTACTGGCGTGTTATTACTTGCTGTTTTGTCAGTTGGAATATTATTTATTGCGGGAAAGGCATAAAGCATTTCCGAAGCGTCTATATGCTCAAGCTCTTCTATATAAGCTTTTTTCTGATTGTAACTGATAATAAAAACAAATGATTTATTTGCTTTTGCAAGTTCGTTCATGCGTTGTTGTGCTTCCCGTTGATTGTAGATATTCATCTTTTTGCAGTATCGTTCGTATTTTAAACCAGTAAATATTAATAATGCAAAAATACAATTTTTTAATGAGACAACCAATCTTTCATAACTCTTTTCCAATGTTTATTGCTTTTCTCACATGATTTAATGTGTTATAGTAGATGGGTTTTGGTTTGTAAAGAAAAAACCAGTTAATAATCAATACCCAATTGTTTGGTTTTGCAAAAGCGCCTGTTTTGCGATGCAAAATAGGCACTTTCAGCGTGCAAAACAGGCGCTTTTACATTGCAAAACAATAGGTTTTGCAATATGTTGATAATAAGACGGTTAGTATATATATGTTCTACTGAGAAATCTTAACGAAATCATGATAAAATTATAATGTAAAAAATAACAAAGTGGACTTGTATTATTATCAATTAAATAAAAGAGTAATGTTTTAATAGAATAGTCTTTTAGTATTTCTCTTTTGTTTATTCTTTAATTGAAGGAAGCAATTTTAAAGAACTGTCTATAAAAGTTTATAGCTATTATCGAAAATATTTTATTATACGAAAGAAAAGTATTAAATTTGCAGAAAAATAAAGATGCTCTATCAAGTAACTTGCAAAAAGTGCGGAGGGAAGTTTCGTATTTCAGTTGATAACATACTGCGAACAACTTCTGTTTGTCCACATTGTGGGCAAAAATTAGCTATTTTGATACCTAAAGAACAAATTACGGTACCAACAATACAAGCTCCAGATTCTCAAAATACTGGTGTTCAAAGTGTAAATGAACCTCTTTCACATGAAAATGAGAAAAATATTCCGACATCAAAAAGTCGTAAGAAAAGCAGAAAGTTAGTATCAATAATATTTTTTCTCCTTGCAATAGTACTTCTTATAGGAGGTGCTTTTACGTTTAATTGGTATCAGCAACAACAAAAGGAACTTGAAAGAATAGCACGTAAACATCATCGTGATTCAGTGATGAAGGTGAAGGAAATGCTTAAAGTAAAAGCGATTGAAGCCGAAAAACAAGAGAAGCTACGGGCTTCAGCTTGCTCTTTCTTACGGTCGTTCTATCTAAATGCTGTACTATCTCGAGTAGACGTAAGACAATATGAGTCTTATCTGACTGAAGGTTGTAAGCGAATACTTTATGGAGACGATGAAAATGCTTCTGATTTAGATAAAGAATCAGCTTGGTGGGGAATGTTTGGTACACTCTCAGGATTAGAGAATGCAGATGAATTGGCTCGTAATTTAAGAATTTCATATTATGAAGACGATTGGTATAAGGTAAGATTATCGCAAAATGGAGAGACAGAACAGCGACTTGTTAAACTAAAACAAGTTGATAACAAGTTCTTAATAGAGAATGTAAGATAAGGTTATGACACTACGATACTTCCAAGTCAGCTGTAAGAACTGCATGCGACAGTTTAGTATTAAAGCGGAAGAAGGCGCTACAGTGAAGTGTAATTGTCCATTCTGTGGTGTAGAATCTACAATTGCAGTACCAATGCTTACGGCTGAAAAGCAAAGAGAAAAGGAAAAAGAGACACGAAAACAATTTATCAGCGAAATTGGTAAGAAGGCTATCATAAGTTTCCTTATATTTGCAACCATCTTGATTATAGCATCAACTTTATTATACGTCGTTTTTACGGCAATGTCTAACTAAACAAAAATAACACGAAATATGAAGCAAACAAAGATTGTATGTTCGATCAGTGATTTTAGATGTGATGTTGATTTTCTACGCAAACTATTTTTCTCAGGTATGAATGTTGTGCGTATAAATACTGCACATGCACCAGAAGAGGGGATAAGAAAGATAGTAAAAAATACGCGCGCAGTTTCACCTCATATTGCTTTGCTTATTGATACAAAAGGTCCTGAAATTCGTACAACATCTGTTGGTGAGCCGATAAAGTATAAAATGGGCGATATAGTCAAGGTTTTTGGACGCCCTGATGTAGAATCTACCCACGACATAGTGAACCTTTCTTACAAGAATATAGCAAGCGATGTGAAAGAAGGTGACCATTTGTTATTCGACGATGGTGCGATTGATATGGAAATTATCGAAAGTGCTGGTCCTATGCTTGTGGCAAAAGTAACGAACGATGGGGAGTTAGGCTCACGAAAAAGTGTGAACGTACCAGGTGCTCATATAGATTTGCCTGCATTAACAGAAAAAGATATTACGAATATAAAGTTGGCGATTGATTTAGATGTAGATTTTATTGCCCATTCATTTGTACGTTCTGCAGCAGATGTTAAGGTCGTTCAAGATCTTTTGGATGAGCATAACTCTGATATAAAGATTATTTCAAAAATAGAAAACCAAGAAGGAGTAGACAATATTGACGAGATTATTGATGCTTCATATGGTATTATGATTGCGCGTGGAGATTTGGGAATTGAGGTTCCAATAGAACAAATACCAGGTATTCAGCGTAATATCATTAGAAAGTGTATAGCAAAACGAAAGCCAGTAATTGTTGCTACGCAGATGTTACACACAATGATTAACAACCCTCGTCCAACTCGTGCTGAGGTAACCGATATTGCAAATGCTATTTATAGCTACACTGACGCATTGATGTTGAGTGGTGAAACTGCTAGTGGAAAGTATCCGATTGAAGCTTGTCGTACGATGGCTACTATTGCAGAACGTGCTGAAAAAGATGCACATCGCGAAGGATTTTTAGATATTCCACTCAACGATGATATGGGACAGCGCGAGTTTTTGGCAAAGAGTGCTATTGAAGCAACCGAACATCTTGGTGTAAAAGGAATTATAACTGATAGTGATACTGGAAAAACAGCACGCAATTTGGCTGCTTTCCGAGGCCCTAATCCAGTATTAGCAATTTGCTATCATGAAAAGTTACAACGTTGGTTGAATCTTAGTTATGGTTTAATTCCTGTTGCTTATCAGCAGGAAAAGAAAGCTAAACATGAGGTTTTTAAGGCTGCTTTACGAATGTTACGCCAACGTGGCTATATTTCTTTAGACGATAAGATAGCCTATATTTCAGGGGAAATGGGTAAAGGTGGTGTTACCACTTTCTTAGAAATCAACACTGTAAGTGCAGTATTTGAAGAGTCTTATAACTCACATCTGAGTGATAGAAAGAAACTATAAAGTAAAAGTAGAGTGTAATTAGCTTATATTTTTTTCTTTGGTTAAAAGGCAAATAAAGAAAATGAAACTAAGATAACATAAGGTTCAAACAAAAATAAAATGAGGGTGTGTCAAAATTGATACATCCTCTTTTTTATGCACAAAGCCC
>NZ_JABZSJ010000044.1:0-22200 GCF_015262605.1 Prevotella aurantiaca
TAATGATTATTAGATAGTTACAAGGATTTTAAGCACATTTTTGTCATATAGGCCAAAAAAAAATTATTATATTATTGTAACTTTATTCTCGCTTTATTGTAATAATAAATGAGCTCTTGAACTTCAAGCAATAATTACAGGTGGGAGAACAAATTATATAAAAAAGCCTGATATCAATAAAATAAGGCTCAATTTAAAATTCAGAAGTAAATACATTAAAATAAAAATCTACAATTTTATCTTGACATTGAACTCTTTTCGTATACATAAGAAAAAGTATACTCTATCTTTTTTACGACAATATTTTTTAGAAAGATATTTACTTAATATTATGAATTTGAAAAAATGTAATTACGATTTCAAAAATTGTAATTACGTTTTTTTATTTTGTAATTATAAATTTTGATGCCTTCTCTTGAGTTTACACTCATGCTACAAAACATATTTTTTTTAATTGTAGTTTACTATTTGGTTTGCAATATATTTTCAAACGATACTTCTTCATAAATACTTGGATAACCGCATAAAATAGATTAGTCAATCCTAATATAGTGAAATATTTAAATTAAATACATAAGTTATCGTATAAAAAAGCTGTACTAAGAAAATATACATTGGAAACAATTCACTACAAAGTATTAAACCACTTGAAATAGAGTCGTATACATCCGATAGTGTTTTTAGCTTTCCACATGCTGTTCCGTAGGTCAAGGAAATAATAATAGTAAAGAAAGATGTTGCTGGAATTAGACCTACAGAAAAGCTACTTGGGAATAAACTTCCTGTAACACTTAATAAAGGCGATTCTGGCAATAATGCAAAGATAATATTCAATGCTATAAAGCACATAAACTCAAACAATGCAAGTCTTAATCCCACACGTTCTCTATAACGAAAATCTGATAGTCTATGTTTCTTGCTTAATAATTTTGAAAATACTTCATGAAAACCACTAGTTTTATAAACACCCCAAGCAATAGAAAATAGTAGCATCCATACAAGCACATTACTCTTTAAATTTTCTGTAAAATGGCCCACAAACCAGCGGAATCCACTGCCACTTAGTAAAGAATTAATATTTACATCAGGAAACACTGCAGTTACTAACCATGAACCAAACACGATTAGTAACTGTAGCACGATTATTCCTAATGCCATAATTCCGTACTTATTCTTCATCTGAATATAAGTTATCTATATCTATAATCCTTAATTCCAATGCACGAACTACTAAACGTGTAGCATTGACGCTTTGTCCCTTACGTTCATTACCGAATAACTTCTGTACTAGTTCGTTTTGACGCTTCTCTAAACTCTTTACGCCAAAAGGCATTCCACGTAAATTTGTAATCTGCTCCTTAGTATAACCCAAAGCTAGATGACGCAAGAATCTTTCATCATACTCATCTATTTCATAATCAATCAAGGCTTCTTGCCGCATCAGTTGATTATTGATACTGCTTTTAAATTTTTCTACTATTTTTTGTAAAATAGGTTGATTGAATACTAAACGCTTTCCACTCATTACGCTTGACACATCACCACGTGTAAGAAGTTCTCCACTTTTCAGACAAATACCATCAGCTCCAGCATCTAAAACATCTACCCATAGCTTCTCATTTAATATCTCACCTGTAAAAATAAGAACCTTTAAGTTAGGATGTAATTCTTTTGTTTGGCGACAGATTTCAACACCAATAGTTGTTGAGCCACCTAATCCTAAATCTAATAATACTAAATCGGGTAACTCAGCTTTCATCAACTTCCAATAAGCCACTTCATTTTCAGCAGTGCCTATTATATGGGCTTCTGGAATTTCATTACGAAAAATACCTTCTGTTCCTTTCAGTTCTAAAGGCACGTCTTCGACTATGATTACTTTAAAATCTTCCATAATATTTTTTTATATTATTCTTTCTTTGCTTGTGATAATGTTATACTCAATGTTGTTCCTTTAACAGTGTTGTGTGCAATAATGCCACATCGGTGACGATTGAAATACTCTCCATTTTCGCGTACTATCTGCCTACATATCATATAAGGAACATGTTCTATGCTTGGAACAAATAAATTTGTACAAGCTTCGTCAGATAATTGCAATTGCGACATATATAAATGAAGAGTTAAATATTCGGGTGATATACTATCTACATCAACCTTAATTTTTTCTTCAGCATCTTGTTTCTGTAATAATTCAAATAGATATTCTAATAAATCTGAATCACCTAATACTGCAAATCTATCCATAACTGGAGAAGAAAGTTCCATATTTTTTGTAAGAAGTTCACTAACCTTTATTCGTTTATATGTTGGTTTCAATACAGAAACTTGATGCGTTGCTTGCATGCTCAGCGTAGAATAAAGTTCTTTATAATATACCGACAACTCATCTATCGTATCTAATTCAGCATCTTTTTCAGAGATTAGTTGACTAATTCTAGATGGGTAGTACATTGTTTCGTGCTTTAATGTAGAAAGACAGTTGTCTAAAATATTGTTACTTACGTGTAGTTTATTGTTTTCAAACTCTATTCTACGCAATTCATCTTTTGCTAATTCTACATTTGTAGACCTAACATTATAACTTTCAATAGACCTCTTAAGTGCTTCATTAATTTTGTGCGTAATTTCTTTCAAACTTTCAGGGAATTTGTTTGTATCAATAGAACTTATCTTTTTTTGCTTTTCAACAAGCGTTTCATCATTTAAAAGTATTGCATTTATCTGACGTACATTTTCTACATAAGATTGGAAACGAAAACGTTGTCGATAATACATAAAATAATACAATGGGAATATTGACAAAAGAAGCAATAATAACAAGACAACTGCTACATTTTTATTAGATTTCGACCGTTGCATCATACGACAATATTCACCTAAATTCTTATCTGCCGAATTTTCTTTAAATAATAAAGTGTAAACATTGTTATTGTATTTATATAATGCCCATTCATGAAGTGCTAATGCTGCAACAGCACTTTCATTACGAATATCAAGTATAATACTAAAGTTTGTTGGAAGTTTATCGTGCAACCAATAGACCTCAGCAGGTATAATGTTATCATCAGCAATACGCTGCATGAGATGTCTTCCATTTGGGTGTAAACGCAGATAATACTTATTCAAGTAGTAACGGCAAGTATCAGCAAATTCTAATGTTCGCTTATAATCTCCTTTAATATTACTAAAGTAAGCCGAGTCAGCATATTGATTTGCAATATTTAATTCTCTAAGAGGATTATTTGGATCGTCTGTGTCAATATTCTGAGTTATATAATATTTATTTGCATACGAGAATAATGAGGAGGTAAGTAGAAAAAGCAAAATTAAGATACGTGAGATACCTTTGGGAAGACGGAAATAAAATCTACTTCCCTCACCTACTTTACTTTCTGCTCCTATTGAACAAACTGCAAATAACTTACTAACCTTTTTATATTTGTTTATAATTCCATTGCAATTCATTAAACCAAAACCATGTGATTTTACATCTTTATTATCAATAATTACCTTTCGCTCAAAAATATGAAGCAATGCTTCAGGTTCAATTCCTACACCAGTATCTTGCACAGATATTTCAACAAAGTCTTTTTCTTCTTGAGCTGATATAGTAACATTTCCTCCTTCAGATGTGAACTTACGAGAATTTTCAGCTAATGTATTGATCATGAATAATGTAAGCACTTTATCAGCCTTCACAATACTCTTTGTAGATTGTATGTTTAAGTCAATTCCTTCTAATTGAAAGCCCATTCTTGACTTTGCAACTACATCGAAAACCTGTTGTAGCGAAAAACTTTCGATGTGCAAAGACAGATCTCCTTGCCGCAATTGAACCCATTCAGTTAAAACGTTATTATATTTATTGATGTCGCTGGTAAGTTCTGCTATATAAGTATAACGCTCATTTCTTAAAGTTTCAGTTTCTTTGTTATTGCCTTTTAGTTGTTTGATTTCATGAATCATTCTATCAATTAAAGGAGTTAACGAATTAACCATGAATAGCTTGGCACGTTTTTCTACATTGCGCTTTTTGTTCTTTACAACGTTGACATGTGCAATATTGTATGCTTCTTGCACTTCTTGACATTCTTCATCAAGATCATCAAGCTCTTTTTCGTTTCGTTTCTGCCATTCTTGTAATGGTAATAATAAATCCTTCAAAGAATTACCATTAGCATTTCTTTTTCTTAAATAGTGGAATAATAAAAGCAAACCTAATACCAATGCTATCATCACCAAGACAGCAATAATCATTAAATTCAGCTGGTGCGAACTTGACTCGAGAATTCCTGCACGTGATTCTAGATATCTATCCTGACGCGTTTGTTCTTGCAAATCAAGGTAAATATTTCGATTAAAATCGCTACCATGCTTATCATCTATGGCTGCATATACCACACTTAATTGTTCACGAATTGAAGCAATTAGGTCTGGAGCTTGATTTATTGCTTTATTTTTCTCTAATGCATCTTGCAGACAGATGATGGCAGATTGGTAATCTTTAATTTGCCAATAACATGATGCTAATGTACGAAATGAACTCGCTATCTGATAAACATCACCATATTTTATAAATAAATCAGTTGCATGCTCTGCTAAATTTCCGGCTAATAAATCATCAGATACATTATCTGTATTGATAAAGCGGAGAGCCGCATAATTATCCTTCATTATTTTATCGCGTTCCGCAGATATAAGGTGTTCACTGATACCTTGTAACGAGTTTGCTTTCCAATATACATAACCATTTTGTTGTGCTGTTATAAAACAACGCATCAAATAATCAAATTCTTGTTGACTAACTTCTTTTCGTGTTCCTTTACTTAAAACACCTCCAGCTCCTACATTGTAAAGATATTTTAGATATTGTGCTGTATCATCACGAGCTATCAATTCTTCATTTATAGACTCCATTGCTTGCGCAGACAATGAGCGTAATCCGACATAAAAATAATAAGTGGAAGAAACAATACTAAATTCCGAATTTGCATACACCATGCGCTTTCTCAAATGTTCGGTTAGTAAATTTTCTTCTTCTGCAATACGTCTTTGTCTTCTTATGGCCTTTTCTCTATAATCATAAAATTCTTTATTTTTTGATTCTCGCTGACAAAGTCGCATTAACTGAATATCAGCAATTAAAAGTTCAACTTGATTATTTGTTGAGGAAAGAACATTATTGAGTTTTTCATAAGCACTTTTATACTTCATTCTTACAATATCAACAAAAGCAAGATTATTCAATGCTTCAGCTTTTCCAGCATCGTATCCTTTCGAAAGCTTTAATGCTCGTTGAGCATAAAAATAAGCTGAATCTATATTTCGATAGTGGAAAGAATAAGAAATTCTATTCAACTTATCCACTTTCTCCCTATCTACTCGTGAACAAGCTGAAAAAAAAGAACATATAACCAATATAAATATAATTATAAAGAACGTTCTGTATTTATGCCTTCTTATTTTAATATAGCTTCTATAGTTTTATTTGATACAAAAATACAAAAGAAAATCGAATAAACACCAAATTGAATTATATTTATATCGCTATGACTGAAAAATGAAGCACATATACGTCTTATATTCCAACTTTATTATTATTTTTGCAAAAAATTAGGAACTCTGTATGAGTGATAGAATAAGAATAAAAGATATAGCTGCAAAAGCGGGCGTAAGCGTTGGTACGGTAGATAGAGTCTTGCACAAACGTCCTAATGTTTCTAAGTCGGCAATGGAGAAAGTAGAGAAAGTTCTGAATGAAATAAACTACCAACCCAATGTTTACGCAAGCGCTTTGGCTTACAACAAAAACTATACTTTTCATTGTATATTGCCTCAACATACGAGCGAAGCATATTGGGAAGAAATTGAAATAGGTGCTATAAAAGCTATTGAGTTTAGACGAGATTTCCATTTAGATATAAAACTAAGACATTTCAGCCGACTCAATCCAAAAACTTATATAGAAACTTGTCACCGATGCTTGAATGAAAAGCCTGATGGAGTTATTTTAGTTCCTACTACTTTAGAAGCTACAAAAGTTTTTACAGATCAACTCCATAAACAAAATATTCCATTTGTATTGTTAGATTCTTATATGTCTGACTTGAAGCCACTATCCTTTTATGGTCAAGATTCATTCCAAAGTGGTTATTTTGCGGCAAAAATGCTAATGCTAATTGCTACAAAAGAAAATTCGATAATGTTAGTTAGACAAACTTTTGAAGGAAAAGTAACAAGCCGTCAACAGGAATACCGAGAAGTAGGATTTCGTAACTACATGGAAAAATTTTATCCTCAAGTTGTAATAAAGACATTAGACTTACCCATGGGAAAGGATAAGGAAACTTATAATGCAATGTTAGAAGATTTCTTTCTAGCTAATCCAAATATCCATCATTGCTTTGCAATTAACTCAAGAGCTTATGTTGTGGGAGAATTTATTTTAGAAACTAATAGAAAGCATGTTCAAATCATGGGATATGATATGCTTCCAAAAAATGCAGAATGTATGCGAAAAGGTAGTATTTCATTCCTTATAGCACAGCATGCCTATCAACAAGGGTTTTCGAGTGTTGATACATTATTTCAAAGTATAGTATTAAAGAAAGAAGTTAGGCCTATCAACTATATGCCTATAGAACTTTTGTCAAAAGAAAATGTAGATTTCTATCATCGTACACGAATTTAAAAAACGATTTAAATCATATAAATTAGATATTACAAAATGGATATAATACAGCGCAATTTCTTTAAACTTATTCGTTCTGGAGCGTTCAACGATAAGTCAGTTATAGAGGTAATGTCTCCATTTAAATGGAGAAGACTCTATGAAATTGTAATGTTCCAAAATGTACTTGACTATTTTGTAAGAGGTGTAAATAATAATGCCAACGATAAAAACCTTAACTTACCAGCAGAGCTAATAGAAGAGATTCAAAAAGAATTAGACTTGCAAGATGGGAGAAATTATAAACATCAAGGAAATAAGGTAACTAACAACAACACAGACCTTAGTAGCAGTTTGTTAAATAAGAAATTTCATAAAATAATCTACAATGAATTGCATAGCATTGATACCTCTGTTGAAACGTTAGATATTTTGAAGCTTATCGTTTCAAATACTAATGCGATGCTAAACCATGGCATTAATCTTGACAGTATTATCAAGTTGGGACAATATTTAAGAAACAAAGGCGATAAAATAGATTTCTTGAAGTTGGAAGGTTGGCTTTCGTCACTCCATTTACAACGTATGGCTCAACTTCAAGGCAGCATTCTTATTGCAGTTTTTGGATTTGAAAAAGAAGAGATAGATTTTGTCAAGAAGGAAGAACCTATAGCTTATAAACTAACTATAAAGATTATTTCAAATCTTGTAAAAGATACGGCAGGAGAATGGCACTTTAGACAAAATTCTGCAGGTTTTGTACAAAATAATGGTAAGATGCTCCGTAGAAATTTACGCAGAAGCTATAAATACATTAAATATGCTCCGTTGGAAACAACCAGTAATTTTATTAATGGGTTTATTAAAGGACTTTCTGAAATAGAAGAATAAATTACATTATCTAAATTATACTATTTTTATAAGACCCCAAATTTTTTATTCATAATCATCTATTACGCTATTCATCATATCCATCATTGGCTTTCCTGTTTTGACTATTTCGATTAACTTTTCCTGCCATTCATTACCTTCAAAAAAATTATCAGGAACTTTCACCCAGCAACAATAATCTTTCATTCGAAGATATTGAGCAAATTCATAATCACGTGGAAAACCTTTTGGAATTGTCTTTAGTGCTGTTAATCCAAAGCCTTTATCAGAAACAGCGTCATCCTCCCATTTTCCATCATTAGGATATCCAAACGTCATTATAAACTTTCCGTTCTCAACTATTTTGCGCCATTGTTCAATATTGGCCATTATTTCATTACGACACGAAGTAAGAATATTGGTTGGCAACCAATAAGAGCCAACTGCAACTAAACAATTACCTGGTTGTAAATGAATATAATAGCCCCCTCGCAAAGCCTTTCTTCCCTTTGCACAAATAAAAGCTCCTAAATGACGTTTGTACGGACTCTTATCAGGTGAAAAACGTGTATCACGATAAAAGCGATAAGTACAATCTTTAACATTCAAATGAGCTATTTCGCTATCAATTGTAGTTAACGTAGAGATAACTGCTTCAACACCTGCCTCAAAATCTTTTCTTACAGCTTCATACTCTGTTTTATGTTCTTGAAACCATTCCCGATTATTATTTGCAGCTATGTTTTGTAAAAAAACTAATATATTTTTTGTATTCATTTTTTCTTTTTATTTAATTTGCTATTGTCCATATTTTTAGGACAGAAGAATTCAAAAGGACATTTCTCACACATCGGACGGAGGCTCTTACAAATATATCGACCATGCAAAAGTATCCAATGATGAGCAGACGAAACTTCATTTAAAGGTATGTTACGCATCAAATAATCTTCTACTTTACGTGGTGTTTTTGCATCATCAGGTACCAATCCTAATCGATGACTAACACGATAAACATGAGTATCTACTGCTAAAGTTGGCTTTCCAAACCATACAGCTTGTAGAACATTGGCAGTTTTTCTTCCCACTCCAGGTAATTTTACTAATTCATTTGGGTCCGATGGTATTTCACCCCCATAACATTCTACTACCATACGTGCCATTTCAACTAAATGTTTTGCTTTTGAATTTGGATAAGAAACACTACGCACAAGTTCAAATACTTCTTCTACCTCTGCTGAGGCCATAGCTTTTGCATCGGGATACTTAGCAAACAACTCTGGCGTAATAGCGTTTATACGCTTGTCCGTGCATTGTGCTGAAAGTAAAGTTGCACATAATAGCTGGAAAGCTGAACTAAACATAAGTTCAGTAGATACCTCTCCAACATTTTCCCTGAAGTAATCTAAAATATAATTGTAGCGTTCTTTTCTAGTCATCTTTTCGTTTATTATTTCTTCCTAATATGAGACAAAGGTACAAAAACTTATTTAAAATTTGGTGCTTTGGCAAACTTAACGTACTTTTGCAGTATAAATAATAAAAACATAGCATTATGACAACACCTATCATAGGATTACTTGCCTTACTTGTTATTTCAATAGTTGGTTGGGCATTAGCTGAAGCAAAGAACAAAGCAATAGAGTTTACACACTCTAAAGAGGAAGAAGAAGGATATGAAGAAATGCACGAAGCATTTGAGCATAATGGAGGTAAAGAACTAACATTAAAGGACTTGCTTAAGAAAAACTATACAAGAGGCTATCAGTCTATTTAGTTTTATTTTCATTTTTTCAATGTTGCATTAGCAAAAAGAAAATAAAGACCCGAATCTCAATGTGAGATTCGGGTCTTTGTTATAATAAACGTTAGATTCAGTTTTTATAAAACAAACAATTGCATTATGAAATATAAAGCTAAGGTTGTTTATTTAAAAATTGCTTGACGTAACTTTTTCAATTAAATCATCTGGAGAAACAAGTATCTGTTCACCTGTCTCCATATTCTTTAAAGTTACTTTCCCTTGTTCTATCTCAGTGACACCTGCAAGAACAACAAACGGAATATGTTTTGCATTTGCATACGCCATTTGCTTTTTCATCTTAACAGTATCAGGGAATATCTCTGTTCTAATATTTGCCTTTCTTGCTTTTGCTATAAATGGTAACACATAGCTAGTTTCTTTTTCACCAAAGTTGATGAATAGTAGTTGTGTATCGCTGATACTTTCTTTAGGA
The DNA here is from genome assembly GCF_015262605.1 of Prevotella aurantiaca. Lineage (NCBI taxonomy): Bacteria > Pseudomonadati > Bacteroidota > Bacteroidia > Bacteroidales > Prevotellaceae > Prevotella > Prevotella aurantiaca. The sequence continues at coordinate 9,778 of NZ_JABZSJ010000044.1, forward strand.
TAAAGGTCTAATGTATTCAAAACATCATAAATACGATCTGCACCAAAACTAAAACCTACACCTGAAAGATTAGGCATTCCGAATATTCCTGTAAGATTATCGTAACGTCCACCTCCAGTAATAGAACCTATCTGTACGTCTAAAGCCTTTACTTCAAAAATAGCACCAGTATAATAGTTCAATCCACGCGCTAGAGTTAAGTCGAGTTCTATTTCGTTTTTCAACTCTATTTGTTTCAAAACATCGAGAATATATCGTGTTTCCTCTACACCCTTTACGCCTATCTCACTATTTACAAGCACTTTAGCAATTGTATCCAACTTTTCGTCATTGGTACCACTCAATTCTATAATTGGTTGTAACTTTTTTATTGAAGCCTTAGATAAACCTTCTTTTTCAAGCTCTTCATTCACTGCTTCAAGGCCAATCTTATCAAGTTTGTCAATAGCTGTTGTAATTTGGATAATCTTTTCTTGTTCTCCAATAACCTCTGCAATACCTGTTAGTATCTTTCGGTTGTTGATTTTTATTTGTACTCTGATACCGAACTTAGTAAAAACGGTGTCTATTATCTGAATCAACTCAACTTCGTTGAGCAAAGAATCAGATCCTACAATATCTGCATCACACTGATAAAACTCACGATAACGTCCTTTTTGTGGTCGATCTGCACGCCAAACTGGTTGAATTTGATAGCGTTTGAAAGGCATTTGCAATTCATCACGGTGCATAACAACGTATCGTGCAAAAGGAACTGTTAAGTCATAACGTAAACCTTTCTCTGAAATTTTCGTTTGCAACTTCAATGGATTACGTGATAAAAGTTCCTCATCAGTTATATTTTTGAAGAAATCACCAGAATTGAGAATCTTGAAAAGTAACTTATCTCCTTCGTCCCCATACTTTCCCATAAGAGTCTGGAGCGATTCCATTGCTGGTGTTTCTATCTGCTGAAAACCATAAAGAGCATAAACAGTCTTTATGGTATCGAATATATAGTTTCGTTTTGCCATCTCATCGGGACCGAAATCACGCGTTCCCTTTGGGATAGAAGGTTTATTTGCCATCGTTATTATTTTCTTATTATAGTTTGTTCTCGGTCTGGACCTATTGAAATCACACCAATCCTTGTTTCTAAAAATTCTTCAAGGAACTTCACATAATCGTTAAATTCTTTAGGGAATTGCGTCTCATCTGTAAGTCGCGTCATATCAGTTTTCCAACCTTTGAACTCTTTGTATATAGGTTTAACGTCATTGATATCATATGGAAGTTCATCAATTGCTTCTCCATTTGGCAGTTCATAACCTACGCAAGCCTTTATTGTATCGAATGTATCAAGTACATCACTCTTCATCATTATAAGTTTTGTTACACCATTAACCATTATAGAATAACGAAGTTGTATTAAGTCTATCCAACCACAACGACGCTTTCTTCCTGTAACTGCACCATATTCGTGTCCTAAGTCACATAATTTATCTCCAGTTTCATCAAAGAGTTCCGTAGGAAAAGGTCCTGAGCCAACACGAGTACAATAAGCTTTCATAATACCAAACACATTACCAATTTTGTTTGGTCCAATACCTAATCCTGTGCATGCACCTGCAGAGATAGTATTCGATGAAGTTACGAATGGATAAGAACCAAAATCAATGTCAAGCATAGTACCTTGGGCTCCTTCACATAAAATAAACTTTCCTGCACGAAGTGTGTGATTGATTACGTGTTCAGAATCAACAAAACGGAAATTTCTCATGTATTCAACACCTTCCATCCATTGCTTTTCAGTTTCTTCAAAGCCTTCAAAGTCAGTCCAACCCATTGATTTCAACAAATTAAGGTGGCGTTCTTTGTGTTTCAAATATTTAGTCTCAAAATCATGAAGAATATCACCTACACGTAAACCATTTCTACTGGTCTTATCTGTATAAGTTGGACCAATTCCTTTTCCAGTAGTACCCACAAGGTCTTTGCCCTTTGCTACTTCGTAAGCCTTATCGAGAATCCTGTGAGTAGGCATAATAAGATGAGCCTTTTTAGAAATATAAAGTCGCTCGAAGAGTGGATGTCCTGATGCTGCCAAATCTTTTGCTTCGTTCATAAACAAATCTGGCGCAAGCACAACCCCATTGCCTATAATATTAATCTTCCCACCTTGGAAGATACCAGAAGGAATGGAACGCAATACATATTTCTGTCCTTCAAACTCTAAAGTATGTCCAGCATTAGGTCCGCCTTGAAAGCGTGCCACTACATCGTAGCGAGGTGTAAGTACATCTACTACCTTTCCTTTTCCTTCGTCGCCCCACTGTAATCCCAATAGGACATCAACTTTACCTGTTTCCATTAGATTTTATCTTATTTTTTACTTTGTTTCGTTCGCGCGAGAGTTTTGCTTGGCAACGTGAACAGACACCATAAATATACAAGGAGAAGCCATCCTTGCGGAAACGAGTAAACTTTGTTTCCGCAATAGCTTCCGTAATTGATGTTGATTCTATTTCCGTTACAACTCCACAAACGGTACATATCTGATGAATATGGTCGTCGTTGTTATAACAGGCTTCATATTTAGTCTGCCCTATGAAACGATGACGCACAACTAAACGCAACTCTATAAAGAGTCGCATCGTATTATAGAGTGTAGCACGCGATACTCTGAAGCTCTCTTCCGACATCTTTTCGCCTAATTCGTCAAGTGAGAAATGGCCTTGCATATCGTATACCGCATCAAGAATAGCAAATCTTTCTGTGGTCTTTCTATGATTGTTAACCTCTAGGTAGCTGTCGAGTATGCCTCTTACTTTTTCTTTGACTATATCTTTAGTCACGATTCACTGATTAAATTTCCACAAAGTTAAGGCTTTTTCTGAACAAAAACTAAATAAGAGAAATAAAAAAAAGTTAAAGATATTGGCAATTCAAACAAGTATTAATATTAAAATAGATTATAATTTTATTTTAAATTAAAGTTTATCAAAATTATAATTACAATTTTTAAAAAACATAATTACGTTTTTTTAAAAATTGTAATTATAATTTCTGCCTTCGTAAGAATGATAAAGTTAGATATCTTTATTATTGATTGATCCTTGTTTTTGCTATTGGGTATAATAATAGTGAAAAATAACAAAGCAAGAACAATCTCGCAGATGATAAATCATTTGACTGGTTAACCAATTTAGTACTTTATACTCCTTTTTGTTGTATAACTGCTGTTGGTAATTACGTCAATAAAAAAAAGGTATTAACTTGCCCTTGCAGTTAATACCTTTTTGTAAATCGTTTATTTTGCTTTTTACAATATATCAAATTTCATCAATGCCTTTTTAGCAATCATCTCATACTCTTCTCCTAAATCGCAGAAGCGCATTACACAACGATAAGCAGCTTGTTTAACAACTAAATCATTTCCTCCAAGTGCAACCTCAGCTTGATCGAGAAACTCATTCATTCCTCTTTCATTGGGTTCTTTACCATCAGAGAATAAACAAGCTAATATTTGGAAACCGCACACCTGATATAAGCTTTTATTAGATGCAAGACATTGATAAGCTAATGAAGGTGCAAAATCTACATATCTTAGCAGATTAAATGAAAGGAGCTCTACAATTTCTTGCGTTGACATCTGTTCTAACCAAATGTCTGCAATTTCTGGAATCATTTTATCTAAAGGCATTATGTAGGTTGCAAGTATCTTACATTCACGACTATTCTCTTTCCACAGAGCAATAGCCAAGTCGTAATCTTTACCATATTCATTTGCAATTTTTCGCAAATTAACCAAATCTATTCCCCAGTTTATTTTGTAATCTGCACCTTTTTCGCGCATTGATTGTGCAGTAACACCATTCATAAACAAACGAAATGATTGCTTTATCTGTTTTAGTTTCTCATGAGTTTCTTCTGCTGTCATAAACTATAATCTTTTGAATATCTCATCATTTGGTCTGTATAAGTTTCTGTATAATCTAACTTTACATCAATTATTTGGTTTGCAGAATTATACTCTAAAGTCATTATTGGATTTATAAAGCCTTTATAAGGCGCAATATTCAGCTGTTTATAACGCTGCAAAACTTCATTGTGAAGTATTTTATCTACCTTTATGGCATAGGTTTCAACAAGTTGTCGTGCCTTATTAAAATCTCCCATACTCTTTATTCGTTGTATTTCTGAAAGCTGTTGGGCAAAAATTTGGCGTAACAAAGTATAGTCATTGATGCGAATAAAGGTTTTAAGTTCATTCGTGATACTATCAGTTTGTTTGATAAACTCTATTACATTTTGCTCTTTACCTAATTCGAATGCCCACCATGATATTAAAGCACGATTCTGCATGTGCGATTCTTCTATTTGTTTATCAGGTTTGATGCGGGCTAATTGTGTCATCAAACCATTCATAATGTAAGAATAGTATTGTGCCTTAAATGCTTCTTTAGAATTTAACAATCCTAACTCTAAAAGCTTTTCATCAGCTATATAATAAAGCCCAAATAAGTCTGCTCGTGCTTCTTCTATGGTATTACCATAGTTTTTAAGTGAGTCTGGATCTATTCCTGGAAGTAGTTTTCCACTACCATGTCCTAAGCATTCATGCAAATCCGTATGTAATTCGTCAGTTAAATTACCAAAGGTTTTTAGTAACGCTCGAGTTTGATTATCAATAACAAATTCTTCTAAAAAACCATTTCCTTTCGCAGCCATATCGTAAGCATGAGTAAGATTAGAAATGGTAACACTTTTTGAACCATATTCAGCTCTTATCCAATCTGCATTAGGCAAATTTATACCTATTGCAGATGCTGGGTATTCATCTCCACCAAGCATTGCAGCACAAACAACATTTGCAGTAACTCCTTTCACCACTTCTTTTTTAAATTCTTTATCTATAGGAGAATGGTCCTCAAACCATTGAGCATTAGTTGAAATTGTTTGTGTTCGCTTTGTCGCCTCTAAGTTTTTGTAATGTACTATGCCTTCCCACGAACCTTTTAAACCTAGTGCATCACCATAAACTTCTATAAATCCATTAATAAAATCTACTTGACCATTACATTCAGTTACCCATTTAATAGAGTACTTATCAAAATCTGAAAGTTCTCCTGATGTATAATATGTAATGAGTAATCGGATTATTTCTTTTTGATCGTCATTTTCACAGTAATCAATAGCTTTTTCCAACCAATGAATAATCTGCTCTATGGTTTCTCCATAGCGTCCATTAAGCTTCCAAACAATTTCTTCAATTAAGTCTCCATGCTTTACTAATGTGGAATTTAATCCAAATGATAAACGTTTATCAATTGCTTTATTTTTTTGTTCAGAATAGTAGTATTCTACTTCTTTCTGGCTAACACCTTCGTAATAATTGTTTGCCGAAGTTAATATAACATCAGTTCCTTCTGCCTTGTTTACTCTTTTTGGCATGCAGTCCGGATTGAATATTACTTCGCTTAATGTATTAATGAATTCAGAAAGAGATTCTTTAGTAGAAAGACCTAGTTTAGTTTTACCAACAATATTTAGTGCTTCTATAAAATAATTGCGAGAAAAAGTTGGTGTAAATTTATCCATTGCATAATGATGATGAATACCATTTGCAAACCAAACTTTTTTTAGATACAACTCTAAAGCTTTAAAGTCATCGCTATCATCTTTATACCTTTCTTTAACTATACACTCTAAGGCTTTTCTAATTTTCAAGTTATACTGACCAAACTGATGGAAAGTTATATCTCGTCCCCACAATGTAGCTTGTGCAAGACAATAAATATATAGTTTTTGTTTTAACGTGAGGTCCTTAAATCCATCTAAACGATAGCGTAGCATTTGTATATCGTCAAATCGTTCCGACGAATAACTAAAAGAATCTTCATCCATTTTTATAACATTATTTACTAACTCCCCTACTTCGCTTCAACATCAACAGTTTCTTTACTTAGTGGACGCAAAGCATTTAGTTTAAATTCACGAGGAGTCATTCCATTAATACGATAGAAAGAAGCATAGAATGATTGGCGATTTGCAAAGCCTACCATAGTGCTTATATCTTCCATATTCAAGTCTTTATACTTCTTTGATGAAAGAATAGCCATAGCCTCTTCTATTCTGAATTTATTTACAAATGAAGTATAGTTCATATTGAACTTTACATTCACAACTGCAGAGATGTATCTTGTGTTGGTTTCCAAGTCCTCCGCAAGTTGTTTTGCGGAATAATCCTTATCCCGATATCTCTGTTGAAAGAGTATTATATTTAGGATTTGGTCTTTTAACTCTTCCATTAATTTTGGACTTACAAGACCACGATACGTGGCTGCTTTTTCCTTTTTTCCTGTTATATTATACTTTCCCATAATAGCTAATTTAGATAAGTTACTGTTAAGCTGTTTCTTTTGCAAATTTAAATATTTTTTTTTGCAAAGTCAATTTTTAACCAACCTTTTTTCTATTATATACAAAATTATACGTAAAAAATAGAAAAAAGAGCGTATTTAAGCTTATTCAAAGTTAATTTTTAATGATTATATGTGATAATTTTTTTTAAGGATATTAATGCCTAATAAACTAAATGAAAAAATCGAGATACTAACTCTTCAAAACTATATCGATTGCTCAATAAAATCTTTTAGGGTTTGTATCTCGATTAATATTTTATAAGTCTAATCCTTTTACACCTATTTTATATTGAGGGAAAAGGTTAGTCTAAGTTCTTCATCTGTTCAGCTACTTCATTTAGAATACGCTGTACAAATCCCTCTTTACTCATAGTTGCTTGATCGCCACCACCTTGCTGGCGCATAGAAACTAAGCCATCTGCCATTTCTTTTTCACCAACAATAACCATGTAAGGAATACGCTTTAATTCGTTATCACGAATCTTGCGTCCTATCTTTTCATTGCGATCATCTACCAAAGCTCGTACGTCATGCGCATCAAAGAATTGTCGTAATTCTTGTGCATATTCGTTGTATTTCTCTGAAATAGGAAGAATAGCAACTTGGTCTGGTGTCAACCACAACGGGAAGTGCCCTGCTGTATGTTCAATAAGTACAGCAGTAAAGCGCTCCAAAGAACCAAATGGAGCACGATGAATCATAACAGGAGTCTGTTTTGTGTTGTCCTCTGCTGTATATTCCAATTTAAATCGGTTAGGCAAATTATAATCAACTTGGATTGTACCTAACTGCCAACGACGACCAATGGCATCTTTCACCATAAAGTCAAGTTTAGGACCATAGAATGCGGCTTCTCCAATTTCCACTCTCGCATTCAGTCCTTTTTCTGCACAAGCCTCCTTAATGGCACGTTCGCTTTCTTCCCAAACATCGTCAGAACCTATGTATTTTTCTTTGTCAGCTGGATCACGAAGCGAAATCTGTGCTTCATAGTTTTTAAAACCAAATGTTACGAATACTTTTAAGATAATATCAATAACATCTTCAAACTCTTTCTTTACTTGTTCAGGACGTACAAAAAGGTGAGCATCATCTTGAGTAAAAGTACGAACACGAGTCAAACCATGTAATTCTCCACTTTTTTCATAACGGAATACAGTTCCAAATTCGGCAATACGCAGAGGAAGATCCTTATAAGAACGGGGTTTATATGCAAATACTTCACAATGGTGAGGACAGTTCATAGGCTTGAGCATATATTCCTCACCTTCTTCGGGTGTTTGGATTGGCTGGAATGCATCTTTACCATAATGAGCATAGTGTCCTGATGTTACATAAAGATTTTTACCACCAATTCCAGGTGTAATAACTTCTTGGTAATTGTACGGACGTTGTAATTTACGTAGTACTTCTTGTAAACGGAGACGAAGTTGTGTACCTTTAGGTAACCAAATAGGAAGTCCCTTACCAACACGATCTGAGAACATAAAGAGTTCCATCTCTTTACCAATTTTGCGATGGTCACGCTTCTTTGCCTCTTCCAACATTACAAGATACTCGTCAAGCATCTTCTTTTTGGGGAAAGTTATACCATAAATTCGTGTTAGCTGATCACTCTTTGCATCGCCACGCCAAAATGCTCCAGCAACACTTGTTAGTTTAACTGCTTTAATTGCTCCTGTAGACATAAGATGCGGACCACGACAAAGATCTGTAAAATTACCTTGTGAATAAGTTGAAATTGTACCATCCTCAAGATCTTCAACTATATGTTCAACTTTATATTCCTGTCCATCAGCAGTAAATTCCTTAACGGCATCAGCCTTTGCTACTTCTCTACGAATAATTTTAGAATCTTTTTTTGCTAATTCAAGCATCTTCTGCTCAATTTTAGGAAAGTCTGTTTCTGAAATAACTTGCCCATTAGCTGTTTGCACATCGTAGAAAAATCCATTTTCAATTGCAGGACCAAAACCGAACTGAATACCTGGATAGAGCTCTTTTAATGCTTCTGCAAGTAAGTGAGCAGATGAATGCCAAAATGTGTGCTTTCCTTCTTCATCCTCAAACTTATAAAAAACTATCGTTGCGTCCTCATTAATAGGACGATTTAACTCAGTTGTTACACCATTAATCCCACAAGATACAACGTTGCGAGCAAGAGCCGGTGAAATACTCTCTGCTATTTGAAGCCCAGTTACTCCCTGTTCAAATTCTCGAACAGAACCATCTGGAAAAGTGATTTTAACCATAATACAAATTAGTTTTATAAATCGATATGGTACAAAGGTACAACTTTCTTATGAGAATAAGCCAATATTCTCCAAGTTTATCTAATTTTTATATTATAAAACACAACCAATATAAATATAAAAGTTGAAACCATCAATTAAGTTTCATCTTTATTGCCTTCGATTGTTGATGTGTATTTGCTTTATCAACTTTCTGCATTAACAAAGAGCTATTAGTCAATGAATTTATTTTCCATGAATCGTTCTTTGCACTTCTGATACTTTTTTCTTTAGGCTTACGTCCAGATTTAACTTCTTCAATTAATTTTTGAGCAGCAGAAAACTTTGGCCACCTTTTAGTTATAAGCAACAAATACGATAATGCCTCATTATTTCTGTCTGTCATATACAAGCAATATGCTCTATTAAAACAATATTCCTGATTATTTTGATCAATTTCTAGAGCTTTTGTATAGGCTTTAAAAGCATTATCATAATCTCCCTCACGAATACAAACCATACCATAAAGATCGTAAATATCAGCAATATAAGGCTGTAGCTGTAATGCCTTTTGACAGTCATCATCAGCACCTTTATAATCTTCAAGATGATATTTGGATAGTGCCATTAAATACCATGCTTCATAAAGGTTTGGTTTTAAAGCGACAATTCGTTGGAATATCTCAATAGAAAGAATGTAATATCCATTATCAAGCGAATGTCTTCCCTCCTCCATTAGTTTTTTAATGTTGTATTGAGCAAAGGAAGGCAAGGTAATTAAAGTCAATATGGATATTACGAGGCTCCGAAACATCTTATTTCCGGTTAGCTGATTTCACTTTATAGTGGCAATTAAAACTACCCGATACCAAAGCTTTCATCTTCTTATTTATCATTTGTTTGCGGAAAGATGAAATTCTATCAGTAAAGACTTTACCTTCAATATGATCAAATTCATGTTGAATAACCCGAGCCAAATATCCATCTATCCACTCATCATGCTCTTTAAGTTCTTCATCAAAATACTTCACATGAATTCGAGTAGGACGAGTTACATTTTCATGTATTCCTGGTAATGACAAACATCCTTCTTCAATGGTTTCTGTTTCTGTATCATCAAATTCTAATATATGTCCATTTATAAATGCACGACGAAATCCTTTATATTCAGGAAAATGCTCTGAAATTACATCTAAATCAATAACAACTACACGAATTGGCTTACCAATCTGAGGAGCTGCTAAACCGATACCATCACAGGCAGTACAAGTTTCGAACATGTCAGCTATCAGCTGCTGTAAGTTAGGATAGTCCAACGGAATGTCTTCAGCCACTTTACGAAGCACTGGTTGACCTAAAGTATATATTGGTAATATCATTTTTTCTTAATCATTATAAATAGGTATGTAAATTCAATACCTGTTTAAAATCTTTTGGACCGCATATAATCTTGCAAAATAATAGTAGCAGAAATTTCATCTACAAGTCCTTTATCCTCTTTGCGTGTCTTTTTCTTCACTCCGCTAGCTAAGATAGTTTGTTGAGCAAGCACAGAAGTAAAACGTTCATCATAATACTCAATTGGAATATGAGGAATTTCCTTTTTCCAACGATTAACAAATTGCCCTACTCTTGCTAAATTTTCACTTGGTTGTCCATTTAATTGCACTGGACGACCAATCACAATGCGTTCAACTTCCTCTTTTGCTATATAATCTTTAAGGAAATCAAATAGTTTAGATGTAGCAACAGTTACCAATCCATTAGCAATAATTTGCAAAGGGTCGGTAACTGCTAAACCTGTTCTTATTTTTCCGTAATCAACAGATAAAATTCTGCTCATTATCTAGAATAAAGTAACCACGCATCAGGATACTGAGAACGTAATTGGTTACGGCTCTGAACAGCGGAAGCTTTGCTATCAAATGTAGATGCCACAACACGATACATGCTATTACCACTATTAAAAGCAACCTGCGCATCGTATCCTGTATTCTTCAATCTTTGTTGGAAATTGTAAGCATTTGCTTTTACACCGAATGACCCAACAACAACACTATAAGACTTCAAGCCTGCTCCGTCAACAACTGAAACCTCTTCATGGCGAACAGGTACATTGTCATAGTTGTCTTCAACACGTGTATCAGTTACAGTTTGTGTTTCAACTGGAGCAACTACAGGAACATCTGATGACCCAGTTGCAGTTTCGTCGGTTGTATAGCCTGAGCGCTCTTGTGCCTTAGCTTTTTCATATGCCTTTTTGTATGCACTCTCGCTCGATTTACAACCTGTAAATGCCATCGCAACACACATAGCTGCGCCAAAAATCATCAATTTCTTCATATTCTTTTCTGTTTTTATTTGATAATATTCTCTTTATTTCAATATTCGATTGTGCGAAATTACGAATTTAGCTGCAAACTAAACAGATTATACTAACTAAAGTTTGTTAAATAAACAATTTACAAAGAAATTAACACAAAAAAGCTGCCAATAATTATTATAACTCAGAATAAATTGGTATATTTGCGTTTGATAAGATTTATGTTTAACAAATAAAATTGATAAATTATGAAAACTTTAGGTTATATTGGCGCTTTTTTGGGAGGTGCTATTGCTGGTGCTGCATTAGGTATATTAATGGCTCCAGAAAAAGGTGCTGATACACGTACAAAAATTTCTGATGCTGTAGATGACTTCTGCAAGAAGCACGATATTAAACTTAGCCGCAAAGAAGCAGAAGAGTTTGTAGAAGATATTAAGGACGCAGCTTCTGACGTTCTCTAAACGATATTATGTTCTCGAACGATAACAATGTAGAAACGCTTGCACAGCTCATTGAGCGACTGAGGCATTATATTGGGCTTCAAACAGAATATATTAAGCTTGATGTAATAGAAAAGGTGGTGCACATATGCACGGCTATCGCTATATTTTTCGCAATAGTGGGCTTGTTTTCATTAGCACTTATCTACTTCTCGTTCGCTGCTGCTTATGCGTTACAAACATTAGTAGGCTCATTAGTTTATGCTTTCCTCCTTGTTGGTGGAAGTTATATACTACTTCTTATTTTAATTATTGTCTTCCGCCATCGGTTTATTGAAAGACCACTTGTTAAGTTCTTGGCAAGTTTATTAATGTCAAAATAAGTTTCTTATGTATAGTAATTCAGAAAATGAACTCGTATATAAAAGTTTGAGCGAAATTCGTTTACGGAAGACACAATTGCTTACCGACATTAATAAAGAGAGTAAACAGATTTCTATTTTATGGAATAATGTTTTCCATAAACCTAAGAAATCGTCTGCTCCAACGAAGAAACTTTCTAACTTAATGTCTTCAAGTGTAAGTATTGCTGATGCTGCTATATTGGGCTGGAAGCTCTATAGACGCCTTAATGGCAAACCAAGTCTTTTTAGTTTTTTCAGTAAAAAGAAAAAAAAGAAGTGAGAATATACGACCGAGAATAGGGTTTCAACATTTACTTAAGATTAACTATAAATGCCGAATTGTTTTTATAAAATTCGGCATTTATGTTTTATCAACCCATCTAAAATGAAAAGTCAAACATTAATCTAATGTATATTCCATAATAATAAAAGCCATTTAATCAAGATATAAAAAATTTTTGTGATAGACTAAATCCTTCAAAATTCCATAATTTGAATGTGTCATAATTATATAATGGTATTTCTCGACTTTTACTTTTTTAGAAATACAATCATTTAAACTAGAGGCGTAATGGACATTTGGTAGGCTGAAAAGCTCACGGATTTTAGTAATGGACA
>NZ_JABZSJ010000045.1:0-21955 GCF_015262605.1 Prevotella aurantiaca
GCTTACGGTGCCTAACTTATGGTCTGACTTTTCCATAAAGTTACGCTCGTCAAGCAAAAGTCAAACTGGGAAACACTCTCTTGAATATCGACCACATCAAAGTAGTCCGCAAGTACATCTGGAAAGATGCAACGTAATAATTGGTGAGTCTTCATGATGCAAAGGTAATAAATACTTATGAAATTGTGTGCTTAAGAGAGTAGACTTGCAACTGGGTTTTAGGATTGACCCTATAAATTATTGTTACTGGCTAAAAACCATTATCTTTTTTCTTACTATTTTTTTATTGTTAGCAAATTATTGCTGTCCGGTAAACCTTTTTCAGATATAAAAGTTAAGGGCTAAAATCCGTATTTGATATGAACCACAAAAGTTAGACACAAAACTTTTGGGGTTTATTTATGGACTCAAACAATAATAAAAGACAAAAACATAGTTATTATGATCGTCTACATTATATGCATATGTTGGAGGAAGGATATTCCTTTAATTACATAAAGAAGCATTATGGTATCGATGACGACTTATTGAAAATACTTTGGGACAGATATCAGCATCTTGGCCCTGCTGGTCTGGAAAAGAAGAAGCAAAATCAATCAGATTCCCAATTAAGGAAGTCAGTTGTATTGGACATCGAGAAAAATCACTTAACTTTGTTCTAGGCCTCACTAAAATACGACGTAAGTACAAGCGCAATACAAGTGTGGCTTAAACTTGCCCGTAAGAATGGACTGTCAGCATTAGATGTTCAGAAGAAACGTGGCCGGCCAAAAGGTATGGGAAGACCTCGAAAGAACAGCAGACCCTTGACAGAAGTGGAGAAGCTTCGCAAGGAGAATCAGGAACTCAAGACTCAGATTGCACTGCTAAAAAAAGTGAGAGCCTTAGTCGAAGAAAGGAATGCCCGTCTAAGAGAGATTGGGCACTCACCATCGAAGGACTAAGGCAGCAAGGGCACCCACTTCGGTTTATGCTGGGCTGGGTGAAGATGGCTCGTTCCACGTTCTATTATCATCTCGCTCATGCCAATGACACTGATGGTAATGATGAACTTAGACATAGAATAAAGAAGATCTTTGAAGACAGCAAGAAACGTTATGGCTACCGACGTATATGCTGGCAGCTGCGCGATAATGGGCAGGAGGTAAATCACAAGCTTGTGCTGAAGCTGATGAAGGAAATGGGCATCCGCCCCGAGCGTAGGAAACGCCATTATCACTCTTATAAAGGCGAAGTTGGCAAGGTGGTCCCGAACATCCTTCAGAGAAACTTCAAGGCTGAGAGACCTGGCCGGAAGTGGGCCACTGATGTCACACAAGTTAATATCAAGGACAAAAGGATATACCTCTCACCCATACTTGACATGTTCAATGGCGAAATCATATCTTACAGCATCTCTAACAGTCCTAATCTTAAGATGGTGATGACGATGCTCAACAGAGCTTTTAGCAAACATAAGAATCTTGACGGATTGGTTATGCACTCCGACCAAGGATGGCAATACCAACATGCAAAGTATCAGAAGAGATTGAAGGAGCATCACATTATACAAAGTATGTCACGAAAGGGAAACTGCCTGGATAATGCTATGATGGAGAACTTCTTCGGAATTATGAAGAATGAACTCTTATATGTCAAAGATTATGAAACAGTCGATGATTTTAAGAGAGACATAAAGAAATATATTGAATGGTACAACAATAAAAGGATAAAACTGAGGTTAAAAGGAATGAGCCCAGTAAAATACCGAGCTCATTATAGAGATTTATAACGTTAATTTAACGTCCAACTTTTTGGGGGGCACTTCAATCTCGGATTTTAACCCTTTTTGTTACCTTTGCTCTAGCTTCTAAACTTCAATAACATGAGCAAAAGTACACATTTTATCGGACCGCCTGTCTATAATCAGGTAATAAAGAATCCCTTTATAAGCAGCTTAAGCATAACTTTCCCCTGCATTTACTCATTGCCAATCTACTCAATATAGTTATTGACAGAATGATAAAAAGGCATGTATCTTTCTCACAATTAGTAACTTTGCTAAGGCTTACACTGATGTACTACACCGATTTCATTTCATTTATGGAAAATCCACAGAATGATGAACTCATCATAATGGCAAAAAAGGCAACTGCACCACCCAAAGAACTTGATATATTTGATTAGGGGGGTGGATTCAAAAATAATGCGGAATTTCCTATATAAAGGCAATTCCGAAAGGAATTATATACAATGTGAGTTTTACTGGACAGCAATATTAGCAAATATTTTATTTAAACATCTAATCGCCATAGAAACTTTGTAAGCCCTTTAGGAAGAAGTGTAAACTTAGGTGAAGTAGGGTAAAACTTAAAGCCTTCATACTCAAAAGCCAACAAGACCTTAGGTTCTTTTATTTTATTTTGAAGAACATATCGCGTCATAGCTCCTCGACAGCTTTTTGCGTAGACTATAATATTCATCAATTTATTACCATCAAAGACTTTAAAATATGGCTGAACAACTGTAACTTCAGCAAGAACTCGCTTCCAATCAAATATATGTTGGTACTCTTCAGTTGCCAAATGCAACAAAATACCGTCATCAGCTTTTACTGACTCTATAAGTATGTCAGTCAATAAAGGTTTCCAAAAATCAAAAACATTTCTACCACTACTTGCTTCAAGTATTACTTTACCTTCTAGACGATAGGGGTGTATCATATTATTTGGACGCAATAAACCATATAGAAAACTTAGTATCCATAAGTGTTTATTACCGAATTCTATATCACATGGTGTCAGCGTATGTGCTTTTAAACATTTATATGCTTGTCCATTATACGCCAAAATAGCTGGTAGCTTATTTTCTTGATTATAAAAATCAAGGAAATGCAACTTTGTAGTTTGTGCCAAACTTAAGCTACATTTTAATTCTGCCTTAAGTTCTTCAACAGAATGTTGACCAAGCTCTAAAGCAAATCTATTAGCTTCATTACCAAAAAGTGGCTCTGTAATTTTAACAAGCTGTATATCTGTTGCTGTATTCATCAACTTAGCAGAGGAGAGAATAATTTGCATCTTATATTTTTTTATCTTCTTTTAAAATAGATTGTAATAGGCCTTTGCAACCATCTTCAACTAAATCTAAAGTATATTCAAAGTCTGTAGGACTTCCATAATATGGATCTGGTACAGATGATTCTCCTTTATAATGGGCAAAATAATCTTTCATCTTAACTACTTTAGATTTTTGTTCAGCATTTTTAGTCTGATTACAAATATCAGAATAATTATTATCATCCATCACGACTATATAGTCAAAAATATCAAAGTCTTTACTTCTATCGAATTGTCTCGCAATATGATTTATATTATAACCTCTTTTTTCTCCGTGTTTGCGCATTCTACTATCTGGAAATTCACCAACATGCCAACTTCCAATTCCAGCAGAGTCAATAGTAAAATTGCTAGAAAGACCCTTAGTCTCAGTTAAATGATGCATTACAGCATCAGCAGCGGGAGAACGACAAATATTTCCTAAACATATAAAAAGCAGGCTATAATGTAATTCTTTTTTTATAAATGTTTCCATTAACTAATGTTTATTTTAAAGTGTCCTACAAATTTACATAATAATTATGTTATTTCTACTAGCCCATAAATATAATTTTAAAATCTCGTTGATTCTATTTCATTATCCGCACTAATTATATCCAAAAATGAAACAAATGTAAACATTTTATTTTGATGAGTCAATCAAGAATCAAAAGAGTCGTTCTTGCATTGCAATACAGGCTCTTTTATCGTGTAAAACAAGCCCTTTAACAACTCAATACAGGCCTCTTTGTAAAGCCCTAACAATAAAATGGTTATATGATAACCATATTTATAAAAATTCTTTACATGCTTTCTGCAATTTAAAACTCCTACTTTTATAAACTAATATACATTATGATAAATAGTCTTTTATTATAAATTTAGCAAGTAAACAAATAAAATCAACTTACTATTGTACTATGCTCTTCCCGTTAGACTTCCATTCTAAGAATCCTCCTAAAAGATTATAAGTTTTAAATCCTGCTGATTTTAATACTTCTGTTGCTTGTGCAGAACGTTTGCCAGAACGACAATATACAGCTACAGGCTTCTTTTTATCCAACGTATGAGTTGCAATTGATGCAAATGTTGTTTGTAAAACATCAATATTTTTGGCACCTTTGATGTGTCCTTCCTTATATTCGCTTTCAGTACGAACATCAAGAAGTTGGACATTTTCATTTTGTAGAATCTCATCAAAATGAAATACATCAACATTTATCACAACTTTTTTAAGAGATCCACAAGCAATGAAAGTAGCAAATGTGAGCAACATCGTTGAAAACTTAATGCCTATATTAAGAATATTCTTCATAATCTATCGTTCTTTTAAATAAAACAAAAATAGTTATTTCTAAACAATTCCACCAATAATAAAACAATATTGTTTTATATTTTAGTAATATTAACTCTTTCTTCCAATAAATACTTAATGTGTCAGATAAATTGTATTTTCTGATATGAAAATCATTTTTTTTATGTATATTTGCATCCAAGTCGAATACTTAATTTCTTTTTAGATGATGATATAAAGCTATATTGCTTTCTACCTTACTTGGTTTGAAAAAGTAAATAATAAAACAACATATAAATGATAAATATGAATAAAAATTCGATACAGCACAAGATTTCATTGGCAGTAGCATCTACAGCTGTTGCAATGAGCATTTCTGCATGTAAAACACCTAAGCAACAGTCTGATATGCATATTATTAATATTACACCAAGTTTAAAATTTGAGTTCAATAAGAAAGGTGAATGCACTGTAAAAAACAAACAAAGAATTTCTGAAAAGGAATTTCAAGATTTAATAAAACATGGAGGTTTTATGTGGGTTTCTACCCGTATAGTATTAGAAAATGGTCAATTAGATACAAAAGATTACTATCGTTCGATACTTGGCGTCAGCCCCATAAACTATTATTTTAAGAATGGTAAATGCCATACTATTTTCTTTTCATCGGCTACTGGTAAAATTGTCAGTTACGAATACAACTACAAGTATTATTCAGAAAATAATCGGCTAACGATAAAAGACCTATCCGAAAAAGAGGTCATAACACTTTCAGAAGGAGCAATGGAAGTGATAGAACCCATGGGTAAATTTCCTAATGGAAAACCACGATATGGTTATACGGTCTATAGACGAACTAGTGATGAGGAAATAACTGACATGCTTATGCGGGCTGGTTTGCTTAACCCAACAATAAGTTTAGATGAGCTAACTGAAGAGGGAAAGTAAATTACATAAATAAAACGCATACAACGAGAAGGTTAAAACTCTTGTATGCGTTTGTTTTATGTTTGGTGTTATAGTAAAGTTACAAAAGATTATTTACATAATCTTTTTTGAAATTCCTCTCTATCGAACTGTAATATGAAAACACCCCTGTCGCTTTTCATATTTGATATGACACCTACCTTGTTTTCTTAAATCTTTCAGCACTTCACTTAAAACCCACTTTAGTGTATCGTCGCGTACCGAACGTGTTATAGGTGAATACTTATTATAAGCTATGTCAAACGTTGTTCCATAAAGATGGCAACTATTCTCAGTAGCGTTATGGTTGTAACGTCTAAGTTTTTCAACATCTTCCTTAGTGCGTAAGACACTTGTAACCAATAGTTTTGTTAATGGAATACTCTTTATCTGTAAACTATCAAAAAAATTACGACCAATGTCTTGAAGTAAGATGGCAGCAGTAGGTACAAGATATGGGATACTACTTGATAAGCGTTTTACTTCAAAAAAAGGGTTACTACCTATATATACAAGCTCTTTTTTTCGCAATTCAGCATCTTCGCGATTTATAACTGCTTTTACAGCATACTTCATTGCAGATTCTAGTTGTAAGTGTTGTGAATCAGGAAAACTTTCATCATAATCTGCAACACCTACAATTCTGTGCTTAATTTCTTTTCCATTTGTATCAAAAAATTTTGTAAATCTATTACTTGGTGGAAAAGTCTGCGCAGTTATCTTTGCTTCTGATGCTTCTTCATTCTGATTTGGAACATCTATATTCTTAATAGTTGTGTCGTTTAGAGCAGTTGTTTTTCTTACTGTATAAGATGATTTAGCAACAGAAGGAAAAATAAGCCTTACAACCGCCAAAAAAGCAGTCGTAGCCATAAATCCTATTAAAAAATTATTCTTTGTTATCTTCTTCTTTGTTTTCATAGCTACAAAGGTAATGATTTTTTAATAAAATCGACTTACAAGATTTGATAATTATTTGCGTGGTTCATGTTTTTATATTAACTTTGCAGCAGTATTAAAATAGGTGAAATAAATTGATAGAAAAACATATTGTTCTTGACGATATTGACCCCGTAGTGTTCTATGGCGTTGGTAATGTACATCTACAGATGATCAAATCTCTCTTCCCAAAAGTGAGAATTGTAGCTCGCGACAATGTTATAAAGGTATTGGGCGATGAAGAGCAGATAGCTAAATTAGAAGGAGATGTCGAGAATCTACGTAAACATATCTCAAAATTTAATATTATAAACGAAGAAGATATTCTTGACATAGTTAATGGAAGGCAAACAAAAACAGATGCAGGCAAAGGAGTTTTAGTTTACTCTGTTTCTGGAAAGCCTATAAAAAGCCGCTCACGCAATCAGGATATATTGGTTGATGCTTTTAACAAGAATGATATGGTGTTTGCCGTAGGACCAGCAGGTACTGGTAAAACCTATTTGAGCATTGCACTTGCAGTAAAAGCATTGAAATCAAAAGAAGTAAAAAAAATCATACTCTCCCGGCCTGCAGTTGAAGCAGGAGAGAAATTAGGTTTTCTGCCTGGAGATATGAAAGAAAAGATTGACCCATATCTGCAGCCTTTGTATGATTCGCTTGAAGATATGATACCTGCTGTCAAACTTCAAGAAATGATGGATAAGCATATAATACAAATAGCTCCACTTGCATTCATGAGAGGAAGAACTTTGAATGATGCCATCATTATACTTGATGAAGCTCAGAATACATCAACAGCCCAAATCAGAATGTTTCTAACTCGCTTGGGGATGAACTCTAGAATGATAATAACAGGAGATTTAACGCAGATCGACCTTCCTCATAATCAAAAAAGCGGACTAAAAGAAGCAATAGAAATACTTTCTAGAACAGAAGGAATATCTGTTATAGAATTAAATCAGAAAGATATTGTAAGGCACAAGCTTGTAACGAAAATAGTTACAGCTTACGACACATACGATAAAATTAAAAATAAAACTACTCCATAAATTATTAAAATTATGAATGCACTAACCAAGACCGACTTCAATTTCGAAGGACAAAAGAATGTTTATCACGGAAAAGTTCGCGATGTTTATGACATCAATGACGACCTAATAGTTATGGTTGCTACGGATCGTATCTCAGCATTCGATGTAGTATTACCTAAGGGAATCCCTTTTAAAGGGCAAGTATTAAACCAAATTGCATCTAAGTTTTTAGATCTTACATCTGATATTTGTCCTAATTGGAAATTGGCAACTCCAGACCCAATGGTTACAATTGGCTTAAAATGTGAAGGTTTTAAAGTAGAAATGATAATCCGCTCTATTCTTACAGGTTCGGCATGGAGAGAGTATAAAGCTGGTTGTAGAGAAATATGCGGTGTGAAACTTCCCGATGGAATGAAAGAAAATGAACGATTCCCTAAACCTATCATCACACCAACTACAAAAGCTGACGAGGGACATGACCTTAATATTTCGAAAGAAGAAATCATCAAGCAAGGTATCGTTTCAGCAGAAGACTACAATACGATTGAAGATTGGACTAGAAAACTTTTTGAGCGCGGACAGGAAATTGCTGCTCAAAAAGGACTTATCCTTGTTGATACCAAGTATGAATTTGGTAAGCGTGATGGAAAATGCTATTTAATAGACGAAATACATACACCAGACTCAAGTCGATATTTCTATGCTGATGGCTATGAAGAGAAGTTTGCAAAAGGTGAACCTCAGAAACAGCTTTCAAAGGAATTTGTCCGCCAATGGCTCATAGAACACAACTTTATGAACGAACCAGGACAGACAATGCCCGAAATAACTGATGAGTATGCAACAAGCGTAGGCGACAGGTACATTGAGCTCTACGAGCATATCACAGGAGAAACGTTTGTTAAAGTTAATAAAGAAATGGACTTGGCAGGTCGTATTGAAAAAAATGTAAACCAATATTTGGCTTCTAGAAAATAAAAGTTCTTCAAAATATCTAGTTGCAAGAAATAAATCGACATCAACGTGTATAATCAAGAAAAGATAAAGCCCTATAACAGCACAGATGAAAAAGGGAAAGTGGTTGAGGAAATGTTTGATAACATTGCTCCAACCTACGACACCTTAAATCATAGGCTGTCATGGAATATAGATAAAAGCTGGCGCAAGAAAGCTATAAAACAACTTTCACCATATAAACCAAAAACAATACTCGATATTGCAACCGGAACAGGTGATTTTGCTATTTTATCAGTAAAAATGCTTTTACCTAATACATTAGTTGGTGCTGACATTTCCGAAGGAATGATGGAAATCGGACGAAAGAAGGTAAGAGATGAAGGGCTTGATGGGATCATATCATTTCAAAAAGAAGATTGTTTAAATCTTACTTTTCCCTCAGATACATTTGAAGCAGTAACTGCTGCTTTTGGAATTCGTAATTTTCAAGACCTTGAGAAAGGCCTCTCTGAAATGTATAGAGTTCTAATGAAAGGTGGACATTTATGTATTATAGAGCTTACAACGCCAATATCATTTCCTATGAAACAACTCTTTAAACTATATTCAAAGGTTGTTTTACCTTTTTATGGGCGCTTAATCTCAAAAGATACCAGCGCTTACGATTATTTAAATAAGACAATTGCGGCATTTCCACAAGGTGAAACAATGATTAAAATCCTTCAAAAAGTTGGCTTCACTAAAACTTCCTTTAAAAGATTAACTTTTGGTATTTGCACAATGTATATTGCTGAAAAATAGAATATAAGTTACTTATGGACAAATATGGACTGATAGGTTATCCGTTAGAGCATTCTTTTTCCAAAGGGTATTTTAATGAGAAATTTCAAAATGAAGGTATAGATGCCGTGTATGATAATTATGAAATTTCTTCTATTGAAAATCTTTTGGAAATAATTGATACGACTCCGGAATTAAAAGGTCTTAATGTAACTATACCTTATAAGAAACAAGTTATCAAATATCTTGATACTTTAAGTCCTGAGGCAAAAGCTATCGGTGCTGTAAATGTTATCCGTATAGAACGTATAGGTAGCAAAAGATATCTTAAAGGTTATAATAGTGATGTAATAGGATTTACAAAAAGTATAGAACCTTTATTAGAACGCTATCACAAAAAGGCACTCGTATTAGGGACAGGTGGTGCATCTAAAGCAGTATGCTATGGATTAAAGTCTTTAGGACTTGAAACAATATGTGTATCAAGACGTAAGAATATAGATGTCTTAACTTATGATGACTTATCTCCTAAGATTATCAAGGAGTTTAATGTAATCGTAAATTGTACTCCAGTAGGAATGTATCCTAATGTAGAGGAGTGTTTGTCACTTCCATACGAAGCCATGGATAGCCATACACTTTTATATGATTTGCTTTACAATCCTAACGTAACACGCTTTATGGAAAAAGGCAAAGAGCATGGTGCAGTTGTTAAGAACGGATTGGAAATGTTGCTTTTGCAAGCATTTGCAAGCTGGGATATTTGGAATGATAAAGAAGATAAATAATCTGAAAATATAGTCGAGACAATGAATAACAGATATGCAATGCGTGGCGTTAGTGCTGCCAAAGAAGATGTACACAACGCTATAAAGAATATAGACAAGGGAATTTTCCCACAGGCTTTTTGCAAAATCATTCCAGACATCTTAGGAGGTAGCGAGGAATACTGCAATATAATGCATGCCGATGGGGCAGGTACAAAATCCTCTTTAGCTTATATGTACTGGAAAGAAACCGGCGATTTAAGTGTATGGAAGGGTATTGCACAGGACGCCATTGTTATGAATACCGACGATTTGTTATGTGTTGGTGCAGTAGACAATATTTTAGTATCATCTACTATCGGACGCAACAAGATGCTTGTTCCAGGCGAAGTTATATCTGCCATCATTAACGGCACAGATGAGTTGCTTGCAGAAATGAGAGAGATGGGAATAGGCATTTATCCTACTGGCGGAGAAACAGCAGATGTTGGCGACTTGGTGCGTACTATCATTGTCGATTCCACCGTTACCTGTAGAATGAAACGCTCTGACGTTATTGACAATGCGAATATTCGCCCTGGCGATGTTATCGTTGGCTTGAGTTCAACTGGACAATCAACCTATGAAAAGAAGTACAATGGCGGAATGGGCAGCAATGGCCTTACAAGTGCACGCCATGATGTTTTTTCAAAGTATTTGGCTGAAAAATATCCTGAGAGTTTCGACCACGCTGTGCCCAACGAACTTGTTTATAGTGGCAAATACAAACTGACCGATACGGTAGAAGGCAGTCCTCTGAATGCAGGAGAACTTGTTCTCTCCCCTACCCGCACCTATGCCCCTGTAATTAAGCGAATACTCGATGAATATCGTAGCGAAATACACGGAATGGTACATTGCACGGGCGGAGCACAAACAAAGGTATTGCACTTTGTAAATGATAACTGTAAAGTGATAAAAGACAATATGTTCCCTGTTCCTCCTTTGTTTAAAGCTATAAAGGAATGTAGCGGTACGGATTGGAAAGAAATGTATCAAGTGTTCAATATGGGACACAGAATGGAAATTTATGTCTGCCCCGAAATGGCAAACTCGATTATTGCTATTAGCAAGGAATTCAATATCGACGCACAAGTTATCGGTCATATTGAAGAAGGCAAAAAGAGCTTAACTATCAAAAGCGAATTTGGAGAATTTAATTATTAAACAACAACAGAAATAAATATATGCCCGAAAAGAATAGTATATTAGAGAAACTCGATGGACTTGAAGCACGTTTTGAAGAGGTCTCTACGCTCATTACCGACCCAGACGTAATAAGCGACCAACAAAGATATGTCAAGCTCACCAAGGAATATAAAGACCTTGGTGATATTATGAATGCTCGAAAGCGATATATAAATTGCCTTACTACAATAAACGAAGCTAAAGATATTCTTACCAATGAAACCGACCCTGAAATGAAAGAAATGGCAAGGTTGGAACTGAGTGAGAATGAAGAGTTGCAGCCAAAACTTGAAGAAGAGATTAAGCTTTTACTTGTTCCTAAAGACCCTGAAGACGACAAGAATGTGCAAATGGAAATCAGAGCAGGAGCAGGTGGCGACGAAGCTGCATTATTTGCAGGCGATATTTTCAATATGTATAAACGTTACTGCGACAAGAAAGGTTGGACACTGTCTATCACATCTGTTTCGGAAGGAACTGTTGGCGGTTTTAAAGAAATAGACTTTGCCGTGGCAGGTGCCGGCGTATACGGCATTCTTAAATACGAATCAGGTGTCCACCGCGTGCAACGTGTTCCGTCTACCGATACGCAAGGTCGTATGCAAACGTCGGCAGCGACAGTTGCCGTACTTCCGGAAGCCGATAAATTTGAAGTAAACATTAATGAAGGCGACATAAAATGGGATACTTTCCGTTCGAGCGGTGCAGGCGGTCAGAATGTGAACAAGGTGGAATCGGGCGTTCGATTGCGCTATCCGTGGAAAAATCCTAATACAGGAGAGGTGGAAGAAATCCTTATAGAATGTACCGAAACCCGCGACCAACCTAAGAATAAGGAAAGGGCTTTGTCAAGATTGCGTACATTTATATACGATCGTGAGCATCAAAAATATGTAAACGACATTGCAAGCAGACGTAAGAGTCTTGTTTCTACGGGAGACCGTTCAGCTAAAATTCGTACTTACAACTATCCACAAGGTCGAGTAACCGACCATCGCATAGGTTTTACGACTCACGATTTGCCCGGTTTTATGAATGGTGAAATCCAAGATATGATAGATGCACTGACTGTTGCAGAAAACGCAGAAAAATTAAAAGAAACAGAATTGTAAGTTATTGCATAATACAGAAGAAGAAATTTAATCTCCACAGGTATAGTAGACAGAGAATGCGACAATATATACTTTCGTGGGGCACAATATATACTTTCGTGGGGCACAATATATACTTTCGTCATTATTAACATTTGCCCCATTTTTGAGTATAAACATTCAAGTCTGTAAACAATTCGTCAAACCCACGTTAATAATAAATACCATTTCGTGGTTTGAAACTAAAGAATAAACATAAATAAGTATGGAGAGAAAACAATTAATAGAGCAAATATTTACAAAGAAATCGTTTCTTTGCGTCGGGCTTGATACCGATTTAAACAAGATTCCTAAGTTTCTGTTAAACGAAGAAGACTCTATTTTTTCTTTTAATAAAGCCATAATCGACGCAACAGCTCCTTATTGTGTAGCATACAAACCCAATTTAGCATTTTATGAGTGCTATGGGTTGAAGGGTATGGAGGCGTTTGAAAAGACAATAACATATCTGAAAGAGAAATATCCAAATCACTTCATAATAGCCGATGCCAAGCGTGGAGATATTGGAAACACATCAAAGATGTATGCACAAACATTCTTTAAAGAATATAATGTTGATGCGCTTACCATAGCTCCATATATGGGAGAAGACTCTGTAAAGCCTTTCTTGGAATATGAGGGAAAATGGGTTATTCTTCTTGCATTGACAAGCAATAAAGGAAGCCACGACTTCCAGTTATTTGAAGACAAAGATGGTGTACGCTTATTCGAGCGAGTACTGAGCAAGGCGCAAGAATGGGGCACAACAGAGAATTTAATGTTTGTTGTCGGTGCAACACAAGGAAGCTTGTTTGCCGATATACGAAAATTAGCCCCCGACAGTTTCCTCTTAGTACCGGGAGTTGGCGCACAAGGTGGAAGTTTGCAAGAAGTTTGTAAATATGGTATGAATAAGGACTGCGGTCTTTTGGTCAATTCCTCACGAGGTATTATCTATGCGAGTTCAGAAGCAAACTTTGCAGAAATTGCAGGAGAAAAGGCGAAAGAATTGCAGCAAGAAATGGAAAAAGAGCTTGACAAACTAAAAGAATAATTCAAAAGAGAAGCGTTCTATGAGTGGCAGTAAAATTATAAGCGACCCCGTATTTGGATTTATCAGGATTCCATCGGGGCTTCTTTTGAATATTGTTAAGCACCCATTTATGCAACGCTTAACCCGTATAAAACAATTAGGACTAACTACAGTTGTTTACCCTGGTGCTCAACATACAAGGTTTCAGCACTCATTGGGAGCATTCCACCTAATGAGTGAGGCAACCTTGTCGCTGCAGCAAAAGGGTGTTTTCATTTTCGATAGCGAAGCAGAAGCAGTTCAAGCAGCCATTTTGATGCACGACATCGGACACGATCCTTTCTCCCACGTGCTCGAGAATACATTAATCAAAGGAATTACCCACGAAGAAGTATCTTTAATGGTAATGAATTGCATCAACCAAGAAATGAATGGTGAGCTTAATCTTGCTATTAAGATTTTCAAGAATGAATACCCCAAGCGTTTTCTTCATCAGTTAATCAGTAGCCAACTTGACATGGACAGGTTGGACTATCTGAAACGAGATAGCTTTTTTACAGGTGTAACGGAAGGCAACATAGGTTCGGCACGAATTATAAAAATGCTGAACGTCGTAGACGATACCTTGGTAATAGATGCTAAAGGTATTTATTCAATAGAGAATTTCCTTACATCGCGTCGCTTAATGTATTGGCAAGTATATTTACATAAAGCCACGGTTGGGTACGAAAAACTCTTAATCAGTTTATTGCTTAGAGCTAAAAAGTTACTGAAAGATGGATATAAATTATTTGCCTCTCCTGCTTTAGCTTTCTTTCTTGACAATGATGTAAATGCAGAATACTTCAAAAATAATGAAGAAACGCTGAAACATTACTTGAATTTAGATGACAGCGACTTATGGAGTGCTATAAAAGTATGGCAAAAATCAGAAGATAAAATACTATCACTCCTTGCCGATGATTTCATCAATCGCAAACTTTTCAAGGTCGAAATTCACGATGAACCAATTTCACAAGAACAAATAGGCGAATGTAAAGAACGAATTTGCCACTTCTTAGGCATTACTGAAGAAGATAGCAGCTACTTGATGCAGATTGATACTGTTCAAAAAGATATGTACGATATCAACGACGACCGTATTAGCATATTATCAAAAGATGGTAGTTTAAAAGACATAACAGAGGCTTCAGAGATTTTGAACGTAGAACTATTATCTAAAAAAATTCGTAAATATTACTTTTGTTATCACAGAATCTAACAAAAGTTTGTTATCTTTGCACGAACAAGCATTTATCATTTATTATATAGAATGGAATTTAACGCAAAACAAATCGCAGAATATATACAAGGAAGCATAGAAGGCGATGAAGAAGCAACCATTAGTACTTTCGCAAAAATAGAGGAAGGAAAGCATGGTGCTATAAGTTTTTTAGCAAACCCGAAATATACTCATTATATATACGAAACTGAATGTTCTATAGTTCTTGTAGACGAAAGCATAAAGATTGAGAAGCCAACGAAAGCGACATTAATACGTGTAAAAAATGCACGCGACTGTGTTGCAAAGCTTCTTCAGCTTTATGAAAGTATGAAGCCAAGAAAACAAGGAATAGATTCATTAGCGTTTATTTCTCCAAAAGCAACAATAGGAAAGAATGTCTATATTGGTGCTTTTGCATATATAGGCGATGGAGTGGTTGTTGGAGATAACTGTATGATTTATCCTCATACAACCATTATGGACAATACAACTTTAGGAAACAATTGCATCATATATCCTAATGCCAGCATCTACCATAATTGTAAAATCGGTAATAATGTTATTTGTCATTCTGGCAGTGTCATTGGTGCGGATGGCTTTGGCTTTGCCCCAAATGCAGAAACAAACAGCTATGATAAAATTCCGCAAATTGGCATTGTTACCATAGAAGACGATGTTGAAATAGGAGCAAACACGTGTATTGACCGTTCAACTATGGGAAGCACTTATGTGCGTAAAGGCGTAAAACTCGACAACCTTGTGCAGATAGCACATAATACTGATATTGGCGAAAACACTGTTATGAGCGCACAAGTTGGTATTGCAGGCTCTACTAAAGTTGGAGAATGGTGTATGTTTGGTGGACAGGTTGGAATATCTGGGCACTTAAAGATTGGCAATAAAGTCTTCCTTGGTGCACAGTCAGGCGTATTGAGCAAGTTAAAAGATAATCAGTCGCTTATGGGAAGCCCTGCTATTGAACCACGCAACTATTTTAAATCACAAGTTATATTTCAAAGACTCCCTGAGATATATAAACATATAGATTCTTTACAAAAGGAATTTGACGAACTGAAAAAGAAAAAATAATATATGGAAACAACAAAACAGAAAACATTGAAGGGAAGTTTTTCCCTCTTTGGAAAAGGTTTGCATACAGGATTAAGCCTTACTGTTACTTTTAATCCAGCACCCGATAATACAGGATACAAAATTCAACGAATTGATTTAGAGGGACAACCTATTATTGATGCAGTTGCTGAAAACGTTATTGACACCCAACGTGGTACAGTTATTGCAAAAGGTGATGCTCGTGTAAGTACCATCGAACATGGTATGGCTGCCCTATATGCAATGGGAATAGATAATTGTCTAATCCAAATAAATGGTCCAGAATTCCCTATTCTTGATGGTTCAGCTGCAATGTACGTTGATAAAATTAAGGAAATAGGAATTGTTGACCAAAACGCTCCAAAAGACTATTATATTATTAGAAAGAAAATGGAGTATAAGGATGAAAGTGG
Source organism: Prevotella aurantiaca (assembly GCF_015262605.1). Taxonomy (NCBI): domain Bacteria; kingdom Pseudomonadati; phylum Bacteroidota; class Bacteroidia; order Bacteroidales; family Prevotellaceae; genus Prevotella; species Prevotella aurantiaca. The sequence continues at coordinate 15,995 of NZ_JABZSJ010000045.1, forward strand.
CAGTATTATTACAATTCTTCCTGATGAACAGTTCTCCATAACAGCAATGTGTTCTTTTGAATCTAAGTTCATTAGCAGTCAATTTGCAACACTTGACGATATTAGTAAATTTGCTGACGAAATATCTCCTGCAAGAACTTTTGTTTTTGTTAGAGATATTATGCCATTATTACAAGCAAATCTTATCAAAGGTGGTGATCTTGATAATGCTATTGTAATTTACGAGAAACAAGTAGAACAGCCAACTCTTGACCAGTTAGCAGATCTGCTCAAGGTGCCTCATATGGATGCAACAAGTATTGGCTATATACAAAACAAACCGCTCATTTGGGACAATGAGTGTACAAGACACAAATTGTTGGATATTATTGGCGATGTAGCTTTAATAGGAAAGCCTATTAAGGGACGTATTGTGGCAACTCGACCTGGTCATACTGTGAACAATAAGTTTGCAAGAATGATCCGTAAAGATATTCGTAAACATGAAATTCAAGCTCCAATTTACGATCCAAATGAAGAGCCTTTGATGGACAATATCAGAATACGTGAGCTTCTCCCCCATCGTTATCCTATGCAACTTGTTGATAAGGTTATTGCAATGGGAGCAACGACGATTGTTGGCGTTAAAAATATTACAGCCAATGAGCCTTTCTTTCAAGGTCATTTCCCACAAGAGCCTGTAATGCCAGGTGTACTTCAAATAGAAGCAATGGCACAATGTGGAGGACTATTGGTACTTTCTCAAGTAGAGGAGCCTGAAAGATGGTCAACCTACTTTTTAAAGATTGATAATGTTAAATTCCGTCAGAAAGTTATTCCTGGCGACACTCTTTTATTCCGCGTTGAATTGTTAAGCCCAGTACGTCATGGAATTAGCTCAATGCAAGGTTATATGTTTGTAGGCGATAATGTTGTAGCAGAAGCTACATTTACTGCGCAAATAGTAAAAAATAAATAAATATAATTATGAATACTATTAGCCCTTTAGCATTCGTACATCCCAATGCAAAGATAGGTGACAATAATATCATCGGACCATTTTGTTTTATTGATGATAATACAGTAATTGGCGATAATAACAAGTTACTCAATAGTGTTACAATACACACTGGTGCACGAATTGGCAACAGAAACGAATTTTTCCCTGGTTCAAGTATTTCTACAAAACCACAAGATTTAAAATTTCGCGGTGAAGAAAGTCTATGTGAAATTGGTGATAACAATTCTATACGTGAAAATGTTACTATCTCTCGAGGTACAGCTTCAAAGGGAACAACAATTATAGGCAGCAATAATCTTTTTATGGAAAGTATGCATATTGCCCATGATTGTGTAATTGGTTCAAATATTATTATTGGTAATTCAACAAAGTTGGCAGGAGAAGTTACAGTTGAAGACTATGCCATTATTTCTGCTTCAGTTCTTTGCCATCAGTTCTGTACTATTGGATGTAATGTTATGATTCAAGGTGGAAGTCGTTTCTCTCAAGACATCCCTCCTTATATTATTGCTGGTAAAGAGCCAATACGATATGCTGGCATTAACATTGTAGGTTTAAGACGTAAAGGATTTACCAATGAACAAATAGATCAAATTCATGATGCATATCGTGTACTTTATGGTGAAGGCACTCGCGAAGAAAAGATTCAGAAAATGAAAGAAACTTTACCAATGACAAATGAAATTCAACATATCATTGAATTTGTTCAAGCTTCATCAAGAGGAATTATTAGATAGATAACATTGAATATACAAACTCTCATTGTATTGACGGGCCCAACAGGTGTTGGTAAAACAGCTTTAACACTTGAGATTGCGCAGCATTATGGTATAGAAATTATAAATGCTGACTCAAGACAGATATACAAAGAGTTACCTATAGGTACGGCTGCTCCAACAAAGGAGCAGCTGAATCATGTAAAACACCATTTTGTTGCTTGTAAGAATGTAATTGACTATTATTCAGCAAGTCTTTACGAGCAAGAAGTCATAAGTTTATTAAATTTAAATCCAACATCTTCATATATCTTATCTGGTGGGTCTATGATGTATATCGACGCTGTTTGTAATGGCATTGACGATATTCCAACCATTGATGATAGGATAAGACAATCCTTAATGCAAAAATTGGAAACAGAAGGTTTAGAGAAGCTTTGCGAATTATTAAGAAAACTAGACCCTGCTCATTGGGAAATCGTAGATAAGAAAAATCCTCGTAGAGTTCTTCATGCACTTGAAGTATGTATTCAAACAGGAAGAACTTACACTTCATTCCGTACTAATAAAAAACAAGAACGTCCATTTAATATAATCAAGATTGGATTAAATCGTCCACGCGAAGAACTATATGAACGGATCAACAAGCGCACAGAAGATATGATAACTTCGGGTATACTAGATGAGGCTTTGAACATGTATGAGTATAGGAATTTAAATGCTTTAAATACTGTTGGCTATAAAGAACTATTTGAATACCTTGATGGCTTGACAACTCTTGAAGAGGCAATTTTTAAGATACAGAGCAATACAAGAAAATATGCACGTAAACAACTGACTTGGTATAAAAAAGACCAAAATATTTATTGGTTTCACCCAAATGAAACTAAAGAAATATTAAATCACATAGATAGTTATCTTTTTTAAAAACATTTTACTATTTTTGCATTCCTATTGGAATTAGGCATTCTTTATAAATTTCTTTTAAATGAAAAATATAATCAAAATATTCAAAAACATAATTATGGGGATCCTTAATTTCTTCCCATGGTACATTAAATTATACAAAGGACGAGCATGGTACACTAAGTTATCTGTAGGTATTGTCTCTTTCTTTGTGTCAATCTTTATCTTCTTAGGAATGGTTGATATTAATTTCTTGTGGCTCTTTGGTAAGACTCCAGGTTTTGCTGAAATAAAGACTCCTCCTACTTATGCAGCTTCAGAAATATATAGTGCCGACTCTGTCTTAATTGGTAAATATTTTAAGGAAAACCGTATCCCTGTAAAGTATGATGAAGTAAACCCAACATTTTGGAATGCCTTGATAAGTACGGAGGATGAAAGATTTTATAGTCACCACGGAGTAGACTTTATGGGAATCGGTGGTGCTGTAAAAGATGCTGTAACACGTGATGGTGCTCGTGGCGCATCTACTATAACGCAGCAACTTGCTAAAAATATGTTCCACATAAGAAATAAGGAATATTCTGGTCTTTTGGGTAAGATTCCTGGCATACGAATGCTAATAACTAAAGCTAAAGAGTGGATTATTGCCTACAAAATAGAGTTTATTTATTCGAAGAATGATATCTTAACAATGTATGCCAATACGGTTGACTTTGGAAATAATGCGTATGGTATTAAAACAGCTGCAAGAACTTATTTCAATACAACTCCCAGCCAACTTACTACAGAACAGATTGCAACTTTAGTTGGAATGTTGAAGGCTACAACTTACTATAACCCTATTTTACATCCTTCAAATTCTATTGGCAGACGTAACACTGTTTTATATAATATGGTAACACATGGACATTTAACAAAAAATGAATACGAAAAGTATTCAAAGATGCCAATGGCACTTGATGTTCATGTAGAAGAAAACTATGATGGTAAAGCACAATATTTTCGTGAATACGTAGCAGACTATCTAAAAGATTGGATAAAAGATAACGACTACGATTTGTATAGCAGCGGATTAAAGATTTATACAACCATTGATACTCGCATGCAGAAGTATGCAGAAGATGCTGCAGAAAAACAAATGCGTAAAATTCAACAAGATTTTGATAAACATTGGAGTGGACAGGATCCATGGCGAGACGAAAATGGTAACTTAGTTCCGGGTTTTATAGAAGGAATTGCAGAACGACAGCCATTTTATAAAAACCTAGTAAAGAAATATCCAAACCAGCCTGACAGTGTATTGTACTATATTAATAAACCTCACAAGGTCAGATTGTTTGACTACGAAAAAGGAGAGATTATAAAAGAAATGTCTTCAATGGACTCTATTCGTTACATGGTAAGGTTTATGCATTGTTCAATGATTGCCATAGAACCTGAAACAGGTGCAGTTCGTGCATGGGTTGGCGATATAGACTTTAAATCATGGAAATATGACAAGGTTACAGCACAGCGCCAACCAGGTTCTACATTCAAACTCTTTGTTTATTCAGAAGCAATGAATCAAGGATTGGCCCCATGCGATAAACGTAGAGATGAATATATCAGTATGGAGGTACCTGATAAGAAAACTGGAATTTTGAAAACCTGGACACCTCGTAATGCTAATGGTAATTACTCAGGCGACTCTATAACATTAAAAGCGGGATTTGCTCGAAGTGTGAATACCATAGCTGTTCGTTTAGGACAAGAGATGGGTATAAAAAACATTATTCGCACAGCTCAAGACATGGGTATAAAGAGTCCGCTTGAGAATGAGCCTTCATTAGCTCTTGGTTCAAGCGACGTAAATCTGCTAGAATTGGTAAATGCTTATTGTACTGTTGCCAACGATGGTGAATATTGTGAACCTATTGTTGTTACAAAGATACTTGACCAGCGAGGTAATGAAGTATATGTTGCACCACACAATAACAAACAGGTGCTGTCTTATCAGAGTGCTTTCTTCATGCAAGAATTATTGAAAGGTTGCCTTACAGAACCAGGTGGTACAAGTCGTTCATTAAAACAATACACATTTGGCGATACAGATTGGGGTGGAAAAACTGGTACTTCCAACAATCATTCTGATGCTTGGTTTATGGCTGTAAGTCCAAAACTTGTAGTCGGAGCATGGGTAGGTGGCGAATATCGTAGTATTCACTTCAGAACAGGTGCTTTAGGGCAAGGTTCTAAAACTGCACTTCCAATGTGTGGTAATTTTATATACGACCTGATGCGTGATAAATCTTTCCAAAAATATCATGCAAAATGGATACCTGACCCAGACAAAGACATAGACCCTTCTATGTATAACTGCCAATCAATTGTTCAACCAAGGCGAGAAACAGATAGTTTACATATTCGTCACAGAAGTGGAATAGGAAGTGAACTCGATGAGAACGAGCAAAATGCTGAGGGAGAAGAGGAATTAGATATTGAAAATACACAGATTCCTCAACATAATAGCGAAGAAGGCAATCGCCCAAAGAAGCCGAAACAACCAAAGCAACCTTCAAATACTCCTATCAATGCTCCCAAGCCACGCATAGAACCAATTGAAATTTAGTAACTGCATCTAATGAAAAGTATGTTAGATAAACGAAGACTTTGTAGTATGCTGTGTATTGCATTAGCAGGACTTCTTGGTTTTGTCTCATGCAACAATAATGCTAATCCATCGTCGTCACTGAAAGATACGGTAGCAGCCTCAGTGTTTGCCCCAATAGTAAATGACACGACGCTGAACATCGACCTGTCGGCTATTACAAATTTGCGTTTTCCGAAGTATAAGATTCTAAAACAACAACCCATTATTCCCGACTCTGTCAGCATTGCACTCGACGAAGAGACTGTAGCAGGTGGCAACTATTCAGCTATATTGAGCTTTGATACAATTCCTTCTTCAGAATTTTATAAAAAGGTTGAGCAAGTTGCCCTAAAGGATACATGTTGGAAAATAGACAATTACGCTTATAATTACAATCGAAAAGATAAAAAAGGTGGACTCTACAAACTTGCATTCAGTAAAGGAAGTCAACAAATAATTCTCAGCCATCTAAATTCAGATATGGTTAAAAATTATAACAGCAAGCAATAATTAGCATATTTGTATTATTTAATAGTCGATCGGTAAATTTACCAACTGACTATTAAAATAATTATAATATCTTTTTGATATAAAAAGATTAGAAAATCATAATTACAATTTTTAAAAACGTAATTACAATTTTGATCGTTTTTAATTAGTCCTCCCTTAAAAACCTAATATTCTCCTGATTCATAGTATATTATCCT
>NZ_JABZSJ010000046.1:0-21712 GCF_015262605.1 Prevotella aurantiaca
TTATAGCATAATATACTATGAATCAGAGGAATATTAGGATTTTAAGGGTGGACTAATTATAATTTTCTTTGCGCTTATTACTTTCCTCTTTAAACAGATTTATTCATCTTTGAAGCGTTGAGAATATCAAACTAATAACTAGTCATCCCTTAATATATATATATCAGCATGAAGCTTTTACTTACAAGTTCTATGCTGATATATATATTAAGGGATGACTAAATAAGTTTTGGATTCTCATTTATTTCATTGAGCTTTATCCTCTCTGGAACGAATATAGCTCTATTATGAATCATGAAATTACCACTCTTGCCATTATGTACACCTTGCTCTTCCATACTCTTTCTTCAACATCATTTATATCATACGAATCTGCAATTCTCCCATGCTGAGAACCATTCTCCTTTTCTTTTTTAAGGTGCAATGTGAGCCACAATGGAAGCAGTTTTCTGTCATCGAAAACTTTTTTGCTTATAACTATAGTAAATAAAGGGGTATAAAGAGATTTTAGGTCTCATTTTGTCATATAAGTCTTTATTTAATATTTCTTATGTTCATCTTTTAGATGTAAATTGTATGGATACCAATCCTCAACACCATTTTCTAATTGAATACGAAGCCAATACCTGTCAATAGTTTTGTCTATTACTTCAAAGTTTACATGTACAGGAATCCATTTATAATCATATTCTGTAAGTTCCGATAATTTTTTCTTAATCAATCGTTTAGGGCTATTTTTTGCTTCATTTGAGTAGTGATTGGCTATTATTAGCGAGTCATTTTCGTACTTAATAAGGAAATTCTCAGATACATTTATATATTTTTCATCTCTTATTATATACATCTGCAGACTTTTTATGCCTACTGGCTTAACATATCCGCTAAAGTTTGAAAATAGAGTATCGCCATTTTCGTGATAAGTTCGTGCATATTCTAAGAATTTAGCTTTATTGTTTTCTTCTGAATAGTATTCTGTAGAAGGTCTATGATCGAAGTGGAGGTAAAATTTTGTCGAATCCATTACGCTCTTTTCTTTACCATCTACAACAATCTTTTTAAAATCTTCAATACCACCTTGAATGCTGTTTGGTATAAAATATTTACTTAGCCAGTATTTAGTTGTGTACTCATCAGTTTTATTGTGATAAGGATTGTCGTCGTGGCACGAAGCCATTACTACTGCTGTGAGAAGTAATAAGATATTCTTTTTGTTCATAGCTGTTTTTTATTATGGATGGATATTTAATATAGCTCTCATTTTAAGCTTATAATTTTGATTGTCTTGTTTATTAGTATTTTTTTGTCATAAAAAAAGATTTATTAGTTTTTGCAAAGATAATAAATAATATTTAAAATAGTTATTAATAAATTATGATTTATTATTTTATAATTAAAAACTTGATGAAATATAATTATAATTTTCTTTGCGTTTATTACCTTCCTCTTTAGACAGATTTATTCATCTTTGAAGCGTTGAGAATATCAAACTAATAACTATACTTTTGGCTGTTTACTTTTGATTTAACAACATATAATCCACAAGTTATTATAACTTTCTTGCGCTTAAGATAATTTACCCCCTATTAAAGTATACCTTAAAAGAGATGGAAAGTAGTTAGAATTTGTAGGTTATGGCACCGAAAGGAATACAGCCACCATTCAACCTATAAGAGAAGTTGAATGAAAGTTCATCTTTCGACGGATTACCGATAAGATTATAAAGTCCAAAGCGAAGGAAAAATTTAGAATTCTTAAATTCCTTTCTAAACGCATAACTAACATCTATACGATAGCGCGTTGGGTCGCGTTGGGTACGGAACGTTTCAAGTTTATTATTCTCATCTCCGTAAAAAGAATCATAAGGGAACTTTCCAGAATTAACAATACCACCAATTGTGAAGGCAGAATGCTGGAAAATATCGTATGAAATAAAAGCATTAAAATCGTGTGGGAGGTCGAACAATGATGGTATTTTACCAAGTTTAGGAAGTTCGGCATACCATTCGCGACTCTTAGAGAAACTATAAGACAGCTGCCAACTAAATCGACGCCAACGATTATACATATATAGATTTATACCATAGCTTTCCCCATTGCCTTCCATCATATACTTATCCCAATTGCTATCTTCGATGAACGAGTTCGGACGGAAGGCCAATAAGTTGTAACGACGCTTGTAATAAACCGACAAGTCGATAATGCCAGCAGGTAGATAGTGTTTCCAACCCATTTCATAATGCGTTGCCGATAAAGGCTTAAATCCCTTTATACTGGGCATAATAAAGTCGAATGGGGCAGAAATATTTGAAACAAGTACATGGTGATAATATTGTTCCATACGCAAAAACGTAAGATAGAACAAATCTATATTGTTTACAGCAGCCTTTAATGTCAGACGTGGCTGTAAGCTTTGATAATTCTTGTAGTTCTTAGGCGCATATAAAACATAATGTAAACCCGCTTGAGCATAGAGCCAATTCGTAAAGAATATGCGGTTATCCAAGAACGCAGAAAACTGTCTTATAGGCTCTTTCACATTGTATAAGCCCTTACCAAAACCAGAAAGTTCGTATTGTTCAATATTTGTTTTTAGTCCTAAGTTCACCTTATAGTGCGAACTCATCTGATAAGAGAACTCAGTATTGGCATAAAAACGCTTTGAACCATTAGTAACAAACTTATCTGCACGAAGTATAAACGCCTCTGCGTCGGCGCTACTTCGATTATTACTATATGCAATTGCTGAAGAATTGGTAAGTCGGCGATTTATTATTCTATTGAATTGCAGGGTGTATAGTAGGGTGTTCCACTCCAAAACTGCATTCTTGTAGTTATTATTCGGCTCCTTGTATTTATCATTTGAATTATAAACTGACAATTGTAACATTGTAACTGAGTCTAAATTCCAAGCCAGTTTAGCATTAACATCGTTAAAGATATGCGTAGAATACTTATTCGAACTAAAATACTTATCAATCAAATCAAGCCAACTTCGCCTTGCGCCCACCAAATACGACAATTTATTCTTCACAATAGGACCTTCTGAAACAGTCGAAGCCGATGCAACATCGAGCGATAAAGAATGTTCAAATTTGCTTTTATTTCCCTCACGAAGTTTCACGTCCATTACTGATGAGAGGCGCCCTTCATATCGCGTAGGTATATAACCATTGTAAAACGAAACCGATTTGATAGCATCGCCATTAAAGATTGGAAGTAATGTATTAAGGTGATTAGGACTAAAAACAGGAAATCCTTCAAGCAACGTAAGGTTTTCGTCAGTTCCACCACCTGCAACATTGTAGCCAGTATTGGCAGTAGAAAGCGAAACACTGGGTAATATTCGCACTTGAGAGAATAGATCTGAATTGCTAAACGACAACATATTAGAAGGCGAAGCGTCGTTTAAATCTTCTTTGCTCTTACTCCGTTGCACTTGCACATTCTTTATTTGGTATGGAGTTGCGGCCAGTGCAATGGTCTTCTGCATATTATCTTGCATATTGAGCGTCTGCTCGTAAGGAGAATAACCCATATAGGAAACCGATATTTTTCCTTTTCCTCGATTTAGCATAAGAGAAAAAGCGCCATTCTTATCGGTTGCAGTAATGGTTTTAATTCCCTTTCCATCAGTTATCTTAATAGTTGCACCAAATAACTTCTCTCCTGTTCCTTCCTCCTCTACAACACCAGAAAGGAAGACACTTTTTGTCTTTTGAATATCTATTTTCAAACGTCTATCTAATCCAACAGATAATTTATACTCGTAATCCTTAAGCAATGTAGCAAGGAGTTGTTTCACAGTTATCTTTCCATAACGTTGAAACTTTACCATTCGCGTAAGATCAATGCTGTTTGAAGGATAAGAAAGTTCGATATGCGCCTGCTTTTCTATGAGATTAAACCAGCTTTTCACAGTTGCAGGTTGCATATCAATAGTTAGAATAAAGTCTTCAATTGAAGGTTCACTCTTTACTATTTGGGGAAGTTTTTTCTTGCCTTGTATCTGGATAAGCAACTTACGATTATCCATAGAAATAAGGTTATATTCGTAGTCTCCTAGTATTATGTTAAGCAACTGCGATACCTTTATTTTTCCCGATGCACCAATCGTAACTTTTTGTTTCAGGTCGATTAACGTCGGATTATATGAGAGTGTTGCCTTCGCTTTGCGTTCAATATGCTGAAACCATGTAAGCACAGTGGCAGAAGAAGCATCTATTCCGATGACTTCTTCTGCCACTGCATTTTGTCCGTACGCCACTAACGTGACGAGTAAGAACACTATTGATAAAAGCAATCTAGGCATTTATCTCATAATTAACAATTATTTGTGCATTTTAAAATGGATAGATGATACTGCTTCGTATTGGCAGTTACAAAGAATAGCCAGCTCGGCAACAGCTTCTTCTGGACTTTCTGTGCGCAATTTAGTTGTAATTCTGTTGTTTGAAAGTCCTTTTTCCATTTCTATGCGTACGTCCATTCCTTTCTCTATTTCCTTTATTGCTGTTGCTAAAGGTGTGTTGTTGAACACAAATTCTCTAACTTCTCCTGCTTTTTTCTTTTGTTTGCTTGCAATTAACTTTCCGTTTTCATTTACAACAGCTTCTCCTTGGGTAAGAGTAACAACCTGCGAATTAGCTGAAACACGAACTCGACCAGTTGCTACAGCTACACTTTCAGCACCTTGTTCTTCTGCATTCACTGTAAACGATGTACCTAATACTTCTACCTTCAAAGCACCTGCCTCAACTGCAAAAGTCTTTTCTCCATGTTCAACATCGAAGAAAGCTTGTCCTTCAAGTTCAGCAAGACGCTTTCCTTCTTCTTCTTTAAACGTCAATGACGCCTGAGGAGAAAGCGTAACACTTGAGCCATCAGGAAGTGTAACCATATTTTCTGTTGGAGTATTATTAGCATATGTTGCTATTTCTGCACCATTTAGGTAATGATACGCAAGTGTACCAATACCGATGAGCAGTAAGAGCGATGCTGCGATGTTGAATATACGTCGCAATGTTAATACTCTTGTATTATATTGTGTAGTGGCATCTGTCAAACGGTTTTCTATTTTATTCCATGCAGTTTCTACATCATATTCCATGTTTTTTGTGGTTTCTGCCTGTGCCATTATACTTTTTAGCATATCGTATTCAGCCCTGTTGGCATCTTTATATACCATCAAAGTTCTCTTTTCACCCTCTGCAAGTGGCTCATTTGCAAAGTATTTACCCAGAATTTCGTCTATTTCAATTAAGTTTTTCATAAGTTCAGTGCTATTGATATAAGTAGTATCACAGTTGTAACAATAGGATTGGCAGCAATATAAGCTCTGATTATCTTAATAGCTTTGCCTATATGGTTCTCAACTGTTTTCTCTGAGATATCCAAATGTGCCGCAATTTCTTTGTATTTCATCTTTTGCAGTTTGCTCATAGTAAACACCTCTCTACATTTTGGAGGCATTTCTTCTAACACTTTCTCTAACAATTGCTTGTAATCAGTAGTCGGATTGTTTTCCGAATCTTCTGCAGCTAGCTTCAGAGTGTTATCGTCATGCGATATTTTCTCGTATGTTTTGTTGTTATTCAAGAACGTTAAGCAGTTGTTGCGTATAGCCACTTTCATGTAAGCAAGCATTTCTTCTTCGGGCAAACAGTCTTTCTGTTTATCCCAAACGCTAATAAAAAGTGTCTGCACGATATCTTCACAATCGTCTCTATCAGCAATATAACCATTTGCTATTTTGCATAGCATTGGGTAATACTTTTTAAATCGCAGCCTAAATTGTTCTTTTCTGTTTTCACTCATTATATTTGAAGGAGTATGACACTTATGTCTTAACCTCTCCTAAACGGCAGTACAAAGGTACAGTAAATACTTTTATTTCCATTCGTTTTTATGTTATAAAATATTTCTTATCGTCTTTATTCATAGAAACAGCATAATGATAAAAACCCCTATTAGGCACATGTGCTTTATTAACATGATTTATTATTATGCCCGAAAATATCTTGATGTTTTCCAATGGATAATATTTTTTCTTTGTATATTTGCATTCATATAACAACATTAAAACTTTTAAAAAGAGAAAAAGTCAAAGGTATGGAGATAGTTAAAGATAAAAAATACGGAGGGGAACGCCCACTATTTGGCGTAAAAAACTTACGCATGGAGAACATTGAGATTGTAGATGGTGAGTCAGGCATTAAGTGTTGCGAGAATTTAGAGTGCCATAACTCTCGCTTTTATGGCAAATATCCATGGTGGCATGTTGATAAGAGCCTTATAACGAACTGTTATTTTGCTGCAGGATCGCGCTCTGCGATTTGGTATTCGAACGATATGATAATGAAAGACAGCATTATTGATGGTCCAAAATTCTTCCGTGAAATGAAGAATTTAATATTGGAGAACGTTAAAATCAATGATGCTGACGAGACTTTTTGGAAGGTTGATGGACTAAAGATAAAGGATGTTGAGCTACATGACGGCACTTATCCTTTCATGTTCTGCAATAATATATATATAGATGGCCTTGTTTCAGATTCCAAATACGTCTTCCAATATTGCAAAAATGTAGAGGTTCACAATGCAAAAATAGTAACAAAGGATTCGTTTTGGGAGTGTGAGAATGTTACAGTGTACGACTCTGACCTTAACGGAGAATATCTAGCATGGCATAGTAAGAATGTTAAACTAGTGCGTTGCCACATTAGTGGCGAACAACCATTGTGTTATCTTGATGGAATAACATTGGAAGATTGTACCTTCGATGCAGCTTGCGACCGTGCATTTGAGGACAGCCGCAATATAAATGCACAGATAAAAGGAACTATCAGCGAAATAAAGAACCCTATTTCAGGCAAGATTGTTGCTGAAAAAATTGGCAAAGTAACTTACGACGAATATGCAAAGGGTAAGGATTGCGTAATCGAAGAGAAGTAAAAAAAGACAAAAACACCTATGGGAAAATACAATTTCGATGAGCTTGTCAACCGACGTGGCACAAACTCTGTGAAGTGGGACGAGGAAAAAGAAGACGGAATTATTCCGCTTTGGGTGGCAGATATGGATTTTCCAGCTGCTCCAGCTATTCGTCAAGCAGTAGAAAAACGTGCTCAACATGGTATCTTTGGCTATGCAATTGTGGGCGATAGCTATTATGATGCCATAACAAACTGGTTCAAGCGTCGCCATAATTGGGCAATAGAACGCGACTGGATAATTTATACTACAGGCGTAATACCTGCTATTAGTGCAACAATACACGCCTTGGCAATGCCTGGTGAGAAAGTCTTAATACAAACACCTGTCTACAATTGCTTCTATTCTTGCATTCGTAATCAAGGTTTGCAGGTTTTGGAAAGTCCTCTAAAGCGAGATGGAAACACGTATATCGTAGATTGGGAGGACTTTGAAGCGAAGTGTGCAGATAAGAAAACCACGCTATTTCTTCTTTGTAACCCTCACAATCCTGCTGGTCGTGTATGGACAAAGGACGAGTTAGCACGTATGAATGAGATTTGTATGCGCCATGATGTAAAGGTCATCAGTGACGAAATTCATTGCGAACTCATAATGCCAGGCTATGTCTTCACTCCTTTTGCTACTGTTAATGCCGAATGTCAACGAAATAGTGTCGTCTTCAACTCGCCTACCAAGAACTTCAATATAGCAGGTTTGCAAATTGCCAACATTATCTGTGCTAATAAAGAATGGTATCGACGTATTGATCGCGCCATCAATATCTTTGAGGTTTGCGATGTTAATCCGTTTGGACCATTGGCACTTGAAGCTGCTTATAACGAGAGCGAGGAATGGATAAACGAACTTATGCCATACATAGCGAACAACTATGCACTGCTCAAAGAGACCTTTGAAAAAAACTTACCAAGCTATGAAGTCTTGAATTTAGAGGGGACTTATTTAGCATGGGTAGATATTCGAAAGAGTGGTTTAACTGCTAATGCAATAACGGATAAGCTACTTCGTGAAGGAAAAGTACAGGTAAACAGTGGCGTTATATATGGCGAGAATGATGGCGAGGGCTATATCAGAATAAACCTTGCCTGCCCACGAGCCACATTGCAAGAAGGATTGAAACGTATTGTAAACGTGTTGAAAGCCTGCGAATAATCAAGGAAGAAAGAAGTTCTATAGGAATGGCAGTCTGGCAGTAGCTTAGATAACGTTGATGATACAATAGAAGAGCTTGTCAGCAATGGTTTGTTGTATGTGCAGATAGACCATGCAACACCTCCCAACCTATCAGCTAACCTAATAACACATTAGACAATGGCAACAAGTAAGTTTCTTTTTCAGATGATGTTTGCCTTACTTCCAATTGAAGGAATGGCACAGACAACCGATGAAGGTATTAGGCATCTTCAAAGAATGGATAGTCTTAAGAGCTATGCCAATGCTGCGGTAGACAGCTTGAAAAGCTTGGGTGTTACGGAATACATGAAGTATAAGTATGGCTCAAGACAGCTTTCAGTGGTGAAAGGAATAAAGGGCGAGTGTATGTCTACGCACGAAATGATGATGAATGCTCTCTCTGTATTATGCAATCAGAACAGAATATATGCACAAAAGCTGAAAGCTACTTATAATCTAACCAATATTCGCATTCACACCAATACGGAAATCTTTTTCCACCACATGATAGACACCTATCTTCTGACATCTTTCTCGTCTGCCAACAAGAAACTAATGCAGCTTATAGATTCACTAAAAAATAGAGAGTATATTTCTTTCAACCCTATGTTTGAAATATCTCACACCTGTTATATCTTTTGGCACAAGGGTTATCTTGCTATAGTTTTCGTACCCAATAGTTTTACATTCAGCCAGAAGATAAACGATAAGATTGTCAGTACGACGAAAGAAGTACTCGACCATTATAATGAGTGAGGCTATATAGTAAGCGTTTTGAAAGGCTGCGAGTAACGCTGAAGCAATTCTGAAACAATAAAAAACAACTCCCAAACTTTCTAAAAGAGGTTTGGGAGTTGTTGTATAATAAGGTTAGAGTTCTATTCTTATCGCTTAGTAATTGATAATTTTACTCGTATAAGTATGTCCCTTAGCATCAGCTACACGTACGATATATACACCCTTCTGCAATGGAAGTACAATAGGAGATGCAGTAGAAATGTTGCGGAGTGCGATAGTTTTTCCTTGCGTATCGCTAACGGTCAGCGACACAATGCCTTCAAATCCATTAACAATGAGCGCACCTTCATGATAGTTTACAGATGGTTTGAAGTTGGCAACATCGGTAGTTGCAATTCCAGAAGGCGTAATATCGCGCAACGCTACACGTGCAAAGTAAGGCAACAAGTGGTCGCCCATCTTTGTAAAGAAGCCACTAATATATGCGTAATCGCCCGAATCGTCTACCTTAATAAAAGAAGCGATTTTGTTTGGCTGGTCGTTTATCTTCAACGTAGACGAGAACTTAGCACCATCTTTGGTAAGTACATTGATGAAAGAATGGCCGATTTCAACAACATCACCACCTACAACTATCACATTATCGCCAACAACTCTTGAGCCAAACACAGCGAGATTCTCTTTTTCTGGCGATTCTGTGAAGTACGTTGGGCGTGGATCGTAGGTATCATATATAGATCCATCCTTGTTAATAACACAAGTAAGGAAACGCTCTCCGCATTCAGTAGTAAGGAAATCGCCACCTACTAATATCCTGCCATCGCCATAAGGTGATATTGATTTAACGAATCCGTCAAGCTTAGGCTGGCGGAAATTGCGATCGAGTGTACCATCGGCATTGATGCGTACAAGTCTTTTATGAGTGAAACCACCATCGTATCCACCGAAAGAACCGCCCATATAGATTGCTCCATCAGGCGCCATCCATATTGCATCTACGTTTGGCGAGCTCTTTAAGTGTATCTCTTTGTCGGTAGGAAGGAATGTTTCGTCTCTCGTACCATCTGCATTGAAACGTGCAATGAGCGGTGCCAGTTTTCCATTGATACGATTAAAGCAGCCCGCAACATAGAACTGACCATTGGGCAGCACAATTATCTGTTGCAGTTCTACCTCTGTTACATTCTTATGATTGACTATTTCAAACTTATTATTGTCTTTAAAAGTTTCGTCAAGGGTACCATCGGCATTGAGACGCACCATCTTTCCGACTTCCTTATCGTTATACTTGCTAAAGTGTCCCACCACAATATACTTGCCATCTGGTGTTTTTGCTACTGCGGCTGCATAACTATCAAAGCCTTTTCCGCCTTTGTTGAAGGTCTCGTCCTCCGTTCCGTCAGCATTCAAACGTATCAATCCACCCACATGTCGGTCGCCCACGTTGTAGAAAGCGCCTGCACAGATGGTCTTTCCACCATCTTCCATCAACATTGATAGTACGTTTCCATCAAGTCCTGGTTTGTAATTTACATCAACTTCTCCAGCTTTTAGCTGTGCATTAGCAGACAACGCAAAGGCAGATGCCACTGCGACAAACGAAAATTTAACTAATGTTTGCTTCATAAGATTTACTTTTTTTGATGAACATAAAGGTAGGGTTTCTGTTCTCCCGTTCCCTAATTTATAGATTGTATAGACCACAAAGTTAGTTATATTTCATTATATATGCAAAGCATTTAATGATAATTTTCACACAATATATGCATATTTTTACATCAAAGCTAAATATTTATTTTATCAATATGGCGGATTTTTTGTCTTATTGATAATTACATTTGGAGGTAAAATCTATATTTTATATCTTTGCCATGATTTATTTTTAACACAAACAACAACTTAAAACATTAAAGAATGAAGAAGTTTTTTACCCTATTAGTGGTCTGCGGACTATGCCTAAACATGAATGCGCAAGCATTAAAGAACAAGATTGTGCTTTCTATTGCACCTAATACGACTGACGTACAGTTTACTGTTAAAGTAGATGAAGGTACCAATTATTCGGTTGATTTCGGCGAAGGTGAAGCCACAAAGTCTTTTGAAAAGACTACAGAAGAGTTTATCACGGTCAAATATACCTTCACCAATCCGAAATCAGATGCACGCGAAATAACTTTAGATGCCACCCATCTTCTTTCTCTCCGTGCTGCTGCAAGCAAATCAATCAATGGTATTAAAGAAATCGTATCAGACAAAATAACCGAGTTAGGCTTTACTGCTACCAATCTTGATGCCTACTCTGCGTTAGATATATCGCAGTGTCCAGCATTGGTAAATGCTGTTTTCATAGGCTCAAACCTTGAATCTATAAAATTACCAAAAGGCAAAACGCTTGAAAGCATACAGGTTAGCGGAAGCTGGAGTGGTGAGAAAAAGGCACTCAAAGATATCAATTTAAGCGATGCAGAAGGCTTGAAAACAATACTCATCACCGATGCTGGGCTCACAGAAGTAGACCTTACGAAACAGCAGGACTTAGTAACGCTCTGTATTTACAATCCGCTTAAAATTGGTTTGCGCAAGATTAAAGGTGCCAAAGAGCTAATGAAAATTACTCGTCTGTGCTTAAATGGCAACAATTTGGGCTTCGACAAATTCCAGATAGAATTGTTGAGGAGGCTCCTCTTGAGCAATTCCAATATACCCAAAGCTATTATTACTTGGACAAAAGCAGGGTAAATAATAATACTATCAACTTAACCCACTTGTTAAAGGCTAAGGGAATAGCTACAAAAGAGCAACCTTCGTCGTTCACATGGGTATGGAAGACAGAAGAAAAGAACGCAAAGTTTGCAGCAGTTCCAAAGGAATGCATCAAAGAAGATAACGGAAAGTTCACCTTCGACCCTACTCCATTAAAGACAGATAAGTTTATTGTGGCTGTAAGAATGAGCAATCCTGGTTATCCTGAAATAGGTGGTAAGAAGGGATACTTGCAAAGTTATAATATCCATTTAGTGAAAGAAACAGCTAATAGCATTGCAACAGTAGCAACAGAAAAGGCTGTAGACTTTACCTTAACCGCTGATGGGGTTCAGCTCAATGCAGCAAATTCGACTCAAACATCTATCTTTAATGTAAACGGACAGAAGATATGGGAAGGTGTTGCGCCTGCAAATGTATCGTTACCTAAGGGTATGTACATTCTCAGTACAGCAGAAGGCAACACTAAATTTGTTCGATAACATAACAACAATAGGGTATCGAAAAAATCTTGACAACGTTTAAATAAACCGAATAAGCCGATTTCTCTTTGAACAAATTGTTATTCTATGTACCATTTTGTATGCAAGAAAAAGGCAAGAATATTGTTTATATTTTTCAATCTCTCAAGTGTTGTGTAATAAACTTATTATCAATAAATTACAAAACAGGCTCTTTTGCAATGCAAAAGAGCCTGTTTTACACGACAAAAGCGCCTATTTTGCCGTGCAAAACAGGCGCTTTTGAAATACCAAAGTGTAACTATCACTTTTTCATGTCATTTTCTTTACAAAACCGAAGCTATTTTTCGGTCTTTCTCATGCACTAAAAAGAGGAAGCTATTCCGCAGCAAACGTATTATTTTTCAGCCTTTTGTTTGAACCTTTCGGCTTGACTTTGTATTAGTTCAGCGTCTTCGAAATAGTTTATTTGCATCGCTGCTTTCACTTCAGCAAGGGTCTGTGCTGCTGTTTCACGGGCTGCTTCAGAACCCTTTTTCAAGATATTATAGATTTCAGGAATATCTTGTTCGAACTCTTGACGGTGCTTGCGAATTGGCTCTAACATCTTATTCAACACGTTATTGAGTAGTTTTTTGCACTTCATATCGCCAATTCCACCCGCTGTATAAGCAGCTTTCAGTTCGTCAAGCGATTTGAACTCTGGCCAAAATTCAGCAAAATCATCATCAGTAGAGAATGCGTCAAGATAGGTAAACACAGCATTTCCTTCAACATGTCCAGGGTCTGAAACATTCAAATGAGTAGGGTCCGTGTACATACCCTTCACCTTTGTCCATACAGTATCGGCATCGTCAGATAGATAAATACAGTTGCCAAGACTCTTGCTCATCTTCTCTTTACCATCGGTTCCAGGTAAACGACGTGCTGTCGCATTCTCTGGAAGCATGATAGTTGGCTCTACCAACACTGGCGCATATACTTGATTGAAGCGGCGAACGATTTCGCGTGCAACCTCCAACATAGGCTCTTGGTCTTCGCCTGCAGGCACAGTAGTAGCCTTGAAAGCCGCAATGTCGGCAGCTTGCGATACGGGATAACTAAAGAAACCCATTGGAATGTTTGCTTCGAAGTTGCGCATCTTAATCTCGGTCTTTACCGTTGGGTTGCGTTGAACGCGGCTAACGCTTATAAGATTCATAAAGAAGGTTGTCAGTTCGGATATTTCTGGAATCTGACTCTGTATGAAAAGCGTGCATTTCGTAGGGTCAAGACCTGCCGAAAGATAGTCTAACGCTACTTCGATGATGTTCTGACGAATCTTCTCAGGGTTTTCAGCATTATCTGTAAGCGCCTGAACATCTGCCATAAATACAAACATCTTGTCGAACTTTCCAGCATTCTGGAGTTCCACACGGCGGCGCAACGAGCCAACATAATGACCAAGATGCAACTTACCTGTGGGGCGGTCGCCTGTCAATATTATTTTTCCCATATCTTTTTTATCCTTTCTTTACAAGTTACTTTGCCGTAACTTGCATTTTTATTTGCTTGTTATTAACTATCTTTCAGTAGTTTTTTATCAGTCTACAAACGTTGTATCGTTTTCCTGTTTGCGCTCGCGGCGAGGGCGAACTACTGTATCTTGTACTTCTTTTTCCACCTCTATATTTGGTGCTGCAACTGTATCAACAGGCACTTCCGATACCGATTCTTGTTCTGTATCATAAGGAATGGTATCCATCGTTGTAGGTGTTGGATCGGGTTCGGTAGGATTTGGACGCAGCCATAAGTAGTAAGCACCTATGCTAAGGGCTATAATCAGCAAGCCAATAATAATTCCTAACAATAGGGTTTGCTTTTCTACCTTCATAGAAGTACCTTCTATAGGCTCTTGAATATTGTCATTGAGTTGTTCAAGTGGTTGTTCTTCGAGAGATTCAACCCCCGTAACGATGGGCAAAGTAACCTCCATCGTACCATGACAATGAGGACATTGGCATTCTATCACCTGTCCTTCGCCAGCCTCTACAATAAACTGGATACCGCAATTATCACATGTTATTTGATATTTCATAACTTAATGCTTGTAAAAACCTTATCGGTTGCACCCGATAACTTCTGTACAAAGTCGTTGGAAGCCTGCCCACTCTGTTGCAAATAAGCCTCATCAGAGCTGAACTTCTCTATAATCTGGGCAAAAGTTTCGTAGTTATTCACCTCGAAACCGCCTCCCGAAGCAAGTAAACCTTGCGCTTCAGCAAAACGTTTGTTGTTCGGTCCGAAGATAACAGGCATTCCCCAAACTGCTGCTTCCAACACATTGTGAATGCCAACGCCAAAGCCTCCGCCTACATAAGCAACGTTGCCATAATGGTAAATTGAAGATAACAGACCGAAACAGTTTATTATTAGCACATCGGCATCAGCAATTTCTGCTTCATTTGCCTCTGTATAGAGTACCGTTTTCTTCCCTTTTAATAACTGTAATATCTGTTGCAGATGGCTTTCAGCGATTACATGAGGCGCAATAATGAGCTTCCAATCAGCGTGTTCGTTGAAGTATTTAATGAAAATTTCTTCATCGAGCAACCATGAAGAGCCTGCTACGAACACTGGACGCTGCTTTATTGCATGGTCATCGTTCGCCTTTGTCTTGTCGTAGCCAATGAATTTCTCAACCAAAGGTAGCTGTTTGCTGGCTTCTTTTATCTGTAACACACGGTCGAAGCGTGTATCTCCCACTACCGTAACATCGTTTATGCCGATTTTTTTCAAGAGATCTTTGCTTAAATCATTCTGTACGAAGAAGTGAGAAAAACATTTCAGCACTGCGCTATACCGCTTTCCATACGACCGAAAGAAGATTTGGTCGGGCCGAAAGATACTTGACACACTGTAAACGGGTATGTTTCGATGGCGCAAAATGTGCAAATAGTTGTACCAAAACTCGTATTTAATGAAGAAAGCCATTACGGGACGCACGATACGCAAGAACTTTTGCGCGTTCGCCACCGTATCAATGGGCAAATAAGTAACGATATCTGCCTGCTCATAGTTCTTTCTTACCTCGTATCCAGAGGGCGAAAAGAATGTAAGAAGTATCTTATAGCTGGGGTATTCCTTCTTTATCTTTTCGATAAGTGGCCGCCCTTGCTCGAATTCGCCTAAGGAAGCTGCATGGAACCAGATGTATTTTGCGTTTGGGTCTACCTGCTTTTGGAGCACGTCGAAAGCTGCACGCTCGCCCATCCACATCTTTTTCACTTTGCCATTAAAGCGACTATAGAGAGCAATGCCAGCCTGATACGCATACATTATTATATTGTATAACATGGCTTTCCGTATTTGCGAATTAGTGCATAGTGCGTTTTAACCTAACACCTCAATAGCTTTGTGCAAACGATGCAGGGTTTCTTCTTTACCAAGGAAGGCTGAAATATCAAACATTCCTGGACCTTTGCCAATGCCAACAAGGGCAAGACGGAAGGCATTCATGATGTCGCCGAGTTTGTAACCCTTATCTTCAACCCACTTTAGTACGATAGGTTCTTGTCCTTCGACACTGAAGTCTTCGATATCAGCTAATACTTGAGAGAGTTCAGACATCTGTTCTGCAGAGTTTTCCTTCCATCGTTTCTTTGCAGTTTTAGCATCATACTCTGTTGGAGGAATAAAGAAGAAAGAACAAAGTTCCCAAAGTTCGTGTACGAAGTTTACACGGTCTTTCATCATGTGAACCACTTCTTTCACTTGTTGCATGGTTGCATCTACGCCATTATTGGCTACGATAGGTGCAAAAAGGTTTGCTATTTCTTCGTCATTCTTATGCAATATGTACTCATGATTGAACCAAATACCCTTCTGATAGTCGAACTTAGCCCCGCTCTTTGAGCATTTTGTAATATCAAACGCTTGTATAAGCTCGTCAAGAGTAAAGAGTTCTTGCTCTGTTCCAGGGTTCCAACCCAAGAGAGCGAGGAAGTTTACGACAGCTTCAGGGAAGTAACCGCTTTCTCTATAGCCCGAACTTATCTCTCCAGTCTTAGGATCTTCCCACTCTAATGGGAACACTGGAAAGCCCAAACGGTCTCCATCGCGTTTACTAAGCTTGCCTTTACCTTCTGGTTTCAGCAATAATGGAAGGTGAGCAAAGCGTGGCATGGTTTCTTCCCAGCCTAAAGCACGATATAAAAGAACGTGCAAAGGTGCGCTTGGCAACCATTCTTCGCCGCGAATAACATGGCTTATCTCCATTAAATGGTCGTCCACGATGTTAGCAAGATGGTAAGTTGGCAGTTCGTCAGCACTCTTATAGAGCACCTTATCATCAAGTATGTCTGTCTTAATGCACACATCTCCACGAATCATATCGTCTACGTGAACATCTGTTCCTGGTTCTATTTTGAAACGAACAACATATTGTTCGCCATCCTCAATGAGCTTTTCAACTTCTTCTTTGACAAGAGTGAGCGAGTTACGCATCTGCATACGAGTGCGAGCATCGTACTGAAAGTTCTCAATCTCGTTACGTTTAGCTTCCAATTCTTCAGGAGTGTCGAATGCTATGTATGCTTTTCCCTCGTCTAAGAGCTGGTTTACATAAGCCTTATAAATGCTACGGCGTTCACTTTGACGATAAGGACCAAGCTCACCACCATAGGTTACACCTTCGTCGAACTTGATTCCTAGCCAATGAAAGGCCTCAATGATATATTCTTCTGCCCCAGGAACAAAACGATTAGAGTCTGTATCCTCGATTCTAAATATCATTTCGCCTCCATGCTGACGTGCAAAGAGGTAGTTATATAATGCTGTACGTACGCCACCGATATGCAATGGTCCAGTAGGACTGGGTGCAAAGCGTACTCTTACTTTTCTTTCTGCCATTGGTTTAAAACAAAATTTTGTGCAAAATTACTCATTTTTTTCGACTATAAAGCTTTTTTTTTGTATTTTCGCATACTGATAAAGAATGGGAAAGTGTTGATACTTGCCCTTCAAGTGATAATTATTGGAGAATTCGTTGCACAGTAACGCTTTCCTATTTAATTAAGAATGGATTAGAAACAAAGGGTAACTCCTCGATAGAAAGCATTGCAATGTTTCTATAAAATATAAGAATAAAGATGATAAAATTCACCAATCCAGACAGTTTTATATGGCGTAGCCATGCTATAAGAGTTGTCTTAGTTCTCATTACATCGGCTATTATCATTGCTGTATTACCACGTACACAGGGTAAGGTATACCACTACGACGAAGGAAAGCCATGGATGTACGAACAACTGATAGCTAAATTCGATTTCCCTATCTTTAAAAGTGAAAAGACGTTGAAGAACGAACGCGATTCAATAATGAAGAATTTCGTTCCTTATTTCAATAGAAATGAAAACGTTGGAAAGGCAAAAGTAGCAAAATTCCGCCAAGATTTTAAAGCCGGCATACCTGGATTGCCAGGTGAATATGTGGATATTGTAGCGCAAAGACTGCAAGAACTATACGAAACTGGTATCATCAATGGTGCTAACTTCGCCTCTTTATTGAAGGATAGTAACAATATTGTACACATAGTAGAGGGCAAACAAGCAACAAGTAAGCCTGTAGGACAACTCTTTACAACGCTTGGCGCTTACGAAAACCTTTTTGCTACTCAACTATTGAACAATAAACGTTCTGAATTACAGCAATGCAACCTGAACGAATACATCGAGCCTAACCTTGTATACGACAAGAAACGCAGCGAAAGCGAAATGAATGACATGCTCAGTCTTATTCCTCAGGCTTCTGGCATGGTGCTTGAAGGGCAACGAATTATAGACCGTGGCGATATTGTTGACGCACATACTTATCGTGTTCTCTATTCTTTTGAGCAGGCAACCAAGAAGCGTAACGAAACAAAAGACCAGTTTACGTCTACGTTCCTTGGACAATCGCTTTATGTCTTCATACTTGTTATGCTGTTTACGCTTTACATCTCGCTCTTCCGCAAGGACTATTTTGCGAATCCAGGGTCTATTTTATTCTTATATGCCTTGCTCATTATCTTCCCTGTTATTACTTCTTTGATGATAAAGCACACTGTCTTCAGTGTTTACATTGTACCTTTTGCAATGGCACCTATATTTGTTCGCGTCTTCATGGACTCACGAACGGCTTTCAATTCCTATACTATCATGATCTTACTCTCAGCTGTTGCTGTGCGTTACCAATACGAGTTTATTGTTGTACAGCTTGTTGCTGGTCTTATAGCCATATTCTCTCTGCGCGAATTGTCTAAGCGTAGTCAGATATTCCTAACTGCTTTACTTGTTACTGTTGGCTCAGCTGCCATCTATTTGGCACTCCAACTGATACAAACAGACGACTTCTCTAAACTTGATAGGTCTATGTACACTCACATTGCCATCTATGGTGGTTTTCTTCTCGTTACCTATCCATTGATGTTAATTATGGAAAAGACTTTTGGTTTCGTATCTACTGTAACCATGTTCGAGCTGTCTAATACCAACAATGAACTATTACGACGCTTGAGCGAGGTGGCTCCAGGAACTTTCCAACACTCCATCACGGTGGGAAACCTTGGTGTTGAGATTGCCAGTAAGATACGTGCAAAGGGACAACTCGTCCGTACAGGTGCACTCTACCATGATATTGGTAAGATGGTTAATCCTGTTTTCTTTACCGAAAATCAAGTTGGTGTAAACCCACACGATAAGATTTCCGACTTAGAAAGTGCTAAAATTATCATTGGACACGTTACAGAAGGTCTCCGATTGGCTGAGAAATACAACCTACCTAATATTATTAAAGCGTTCATTACCACCCATCACGGCATGGGATTGGTTAAGTATTTCTACATAAACTACAAGAATGAGCACCCCGACGAGGAGGTTGACGAGGCACCATTCCGCTATCCTGGTCCAAATCCGTGGACGCGTGAGCAAGCCATACTGATGATGTGCGATACTGTTGAGGCCGCTTCGCGCTCGCTTCCAGAGTACACTGAGGAGAGTATAAGCAACTTAGTGAACAGACTTATAGACTCGCAGATGGCCGACGGCTACTTTACCGACTGCCCAATCACCTTCCGCGACATTAGTATAGCTAAGCAAGTGCTCATCGAACGTTTGAAATCAATTTATCATACACGTATCCAATATCCTGAACTGAAGTCGTAGTGAAATACGTTGAGGTAATTTTGCCGCTTCCACTTGAGGGAACTTTTACTTATGCCGTACCCGAAACACTGGTTCAAAAGGTCGTTCCGGGTGTACGCTTATTGGTTCCTTTCGGCAAAACAAAGACGTATATTGGTGTTTGTAACGTTGTTCCTACCGACCAACCTAATCAGAATAATACTGACGGAGTGGTGGAATACAAGTCCATTCTCTCCGTTCTCGACAACACACCCATACTGCTTCCGCAGCAGTTGCAACTCTGGCATTGGATAGCCGACTACTATATGTCGCCTCTCGGAGATGTTTACAAAGCTGCACTACCTTCTGGTTTGAAGGCAGAAGATGCTTATAAACCGCGTACTGAAGTATATGTTTGTCTAGGTAAACAGTTCCGTGGCGAACGCGAACTGCATATTGCATTCGACAGTCTTGCCCGTTCGGCAAAACAACAGAAGGTACTCACCACCTATTTGCAGCTTAGCGGTGTTGCCGAATCGCCAGAATTGGCAAGCCTTGATGTAATACAAAGTGGAGAAAACGAAGACTGCAAGATAAGAACCGTAACGCAAGAGGAGCTCATGAACGAGTGTCATTGCACGGCAGCAGTATTACGTGGTGTTATAGGAAAAGGCATCTTGCAAACCTATCGTAAGAAAGTAGGACGATTGAATAACAGTTATGGCGAGGTACAACCTAATGTTATTCACCCGCTGAACGAAGCTCAGAGCACTGCTTATGATAAGTTGTTGCTGCAAATGATGGCGCACAACGTCACTCTTCTACATGGTGTTACCTCATCAGGTAAGACCGAAATCTACATACATCTTATTCAAAAGGCCCTGCAAGAGCACAAGCAGGTGTTGTATTTGTTGCCCGAAATAGCGCTAACAGTGCAGATAACAGATCGTCTGCGCCGCATATTTGGCAACAAACTCGGCATTTACCATAGCCGATACAACGACGACGAGCGTGTAGAAATATGGAACAAGCAACTTTCCAGTACCCCTTACGAGGTTATACTTGGTGCTCGAAGTGCCGTATTCTTGCCTTTTCAACGTCTTGGACTGGTGATAATCGACGAAGAACACGAGACAAGTTTCAAACAACAAGACCCTGCTCCGCGCTATCATGCACGCTCAACAGCCATTGTTCTTGCCCAAATGTATGGGGCTAAAACACTATTGGGCACTGCAACACCATCTGCTGAAAGCTACAAAAACGCCCAGTTGGGAAAGTATGGACTCGTTACTTTATCGCAACGGTATAAGGATATCCAGCTGCCTGCTATTGAAGTGGTGGACGTAAAAGACCTTCGGAGACGTAAAATGATGTCGGGTCTGTTCTCTCCACACCTGCTTTCTGCTGTCAGAGAGGCTCTTCAGCGTGGCGAACAAGCTATTTTGTTTCAGAACAGGCGTGGGTTTGCTCCTATGGTAGAGTGCCATGTCTGTGGGTGGGTGCCACGATGTCCTAACTGCGACGTCTCTCTTACACACCATAAGAACATGAATTTGCTAACGTGTCACTATTGTGGATACACCGAACGGGTGCCAGAGCAATGCCCAAGCTGCGAAAGTAAAGACATAAAAGGGCGGGGTTATGGAACAGAAAAGATAGAAGACGAGATTCTAAACCTATTTCCTGACGCCCGTGTAGCGCGTATGGACTTAGACACAACACGTACAAAGAACGCCTACGAGCGCCTAATATCCGACTTTTCGGCTGGTAAAACAAATCTACTCATAGGCACTCAGATGGTTTCAAAGGGGTTAGACTTCGACCGTGTATCGGTTGTTGGCATACTTGATGCCGACAATATGCTTAACTATCCAGACTTTCGAGCTTACGAACACGCCTTTACAATGATGGCACAGGTAAGCGGAAGGGCTGGAAGAAAGGGCAAACAAGGTCGTGTTATCCTGCAAACTAAGAGTCCAGAACTGCCCGTTATACAGCAAGTTGTTAGGCACGACAATGCAGCTTTCTACTCATCGCTGCTCGAAGAGCGTGCTGCTTTTCGCTATCCGCCTTTCTTCCACCTTATATATATATACTTAAAACATCGTAACGACGACACTGTAAACTCGGCAAGTCTTGAAATTGGCTCCCGACTTAGGGAGATTTTTGGAGATAGAGTGCTCGGTCCTGACAAGCCATCGGTAGCCCGTGTGAAGACATTATATATCCGAAAGATTATCTTAAAGCTTGAAAACGGAGCCGATTACAAGTTGGCAAAGCAGTATTTACGCACGATAAAAGACGCTATGATGAAGGAGAAGCGTTATGGCGCACTCACCATCTACTACGATATAGACCCATTATAAAACCTTGTTACAAAAGTAAGAGAACTGCGGCGTAATGGACATTTGGTAGGCTGAAAAGCTCACGGATTTTAGTAATGGACAT
>NZ_JABZSJ010000003.1:0-76172 GCF_015262605.1 Prevotella aurantiaca
CCTCGCCTATACGATTTCTGAAGTGAACTAACTCGGAAGCGTCACAGGGTTGTTTTGGCATAAATTCAAGTCCACCACAGAAATATTGGTAGTAAGCATTCTCGCTCCATTGAGAAACCACCATTTCATCTGACACATTACGCAAATGTTTTAAAATTAAAAGACCACACATCAAGCGAATAGGATGAGCAGGGCGACCATTATTGCTGCAATACAAAGGAGAGAAAGCATTTTCAAAACATTCCCAATTAATCTTATTACTAAGTTGGAAAAGAGGATGTTCATGGCTAAGCATGTCCTCTAAAGAAGAGAACATAGAGAGCTGTTTAGATGTACGTTTAAGCATAAATATCTGCAAGAATTATAGTGTAAAGGTACAAAAACTTGCAGATATAAACAAATAATTTACAGGATAATATACTATGAATCAGAGGAATATTAGGTTTTTAAGGGAGGATTAACTACATTGTTACCAGTTTTCAAGGGCTTTATCTTTACAAAACGAAGACGATTCTATGCCTTTTAGTAAGCATCAAAGCTACTAAGATGAAAGTTTTTCACCTATAAAACAAATTGAAACAATAGATATGGAAAAATATTTTGAGAGGCTTTATAAAAAAAGAAGACTTGCAATCACATTTTATCAGCGATTACAAGTCTTTTTATATTTCTCCAAAAGATTTCAGAAATATCAATTAAAACAATTTGATAACGCCTTGTTCTTGGAATATCTTCTTTAGAATTTCTACACCACGTTCAACCTGTTCTTTTGTATGGGTTGCCATAAGTGCAAATCTTACGAGGGTATCTTGCGGTGCGCAGGCTGGTGGAATAACAGGGTTGATGAATACGCCTGCATCGTAAGCCATTTTGGTAACGATAAATGTTTTATGAATATCTCGCACATAAAGTGGGATTATTGGACTTGCGGTATCGCCAATCTCGAAACCTTCTTCACGGAAACGCTGCAAAGCATAGTTTGTAACTTCCCATAAACGTTCTTGTCGTTCAGGTTCTTCTTGCATTATGTGTAACGCTTCCAATGCAGCAGCTGTAGCAGAAGGCGTATTACTTGCAGAGAAAATATAAGTTCTACATGTATGACGTAAAAAATTGATTGTATCCTTATCGCCTGCAATGAAACCACCAATTGAAGCAAGACTCTTTGAGAATGTTCCCATGATAAGGTCAACATCATCAGTTAAACCAAAATGATCACAAACTCCTCTACCCTGTTTACCAAATACACCCAATCCATGAGCTTCATCTACCATAACAGAGCAATTATACTTATGCTTCAACTTTATAATTTCAGGAAGGTTTGCAAGGTCACCTTCCATTGAAAAGACGCCATCAACTACGATGAGTTTAATAGATTCTTGAGGCAATTTCTGGAGTACACGCTCAAGGTCTTCCATATCATTATGTTTATAATGAAGCTGTGTTGCAAAACTCAAACGTCTTCCATCTACTATACTTGCGTGATCACGATCATCGCAAATAATATAGTCGCCACGTCCAACAACTGAAGCTAAGACACCAGAATTAACAGAAAAACCTGTTGAGAAACAAAGAACATCTTCTTTGTTCATATACTCTGCGAGTTCTTTTTCCAACTGTACATGTAAGTCGAGTGTTCCATTCAGAAATCGGCTACCAGCACAACCAGAACCATATTTATCTAAAGCTTTTTTACCCGCCTCAATAACTCTTGGGTCGTTAGGCAAGCCTGTGTAAGCATTAGAACCAAACATCAATATATCATGTCCATTGATATC
The DNA here is from genome assembly GCF_015262605.1 of Prevotella aurantiaca. NCBI lineage: Bacteria > Pseudomonadati > Bacteroidota > Bacteroidia > Bacteroidales > Prevotellaceae > Prevotella > Prevotella aurantiaca. The sequence continues at coordinate 1,779 of NZ_JABZSJ010000003.1, forward strand.
GGTTACCTCTGTACCTTGCTTACTTGTGATTTCGCGAAAATATGGATATAATCCCATTCTCATAAACTTTTGCGGATCACGGTAACTCTTATATTTTTCTTGTAACTGTCCCATATATATATTAGGTGTAGCATAAGCTACGTTTTCTTTAGGCTGCAAAGATACAATTTTTTGTTGAAATATAGCATTAAATATTAACTGATTAACAAATTAAAGTTTTTTCACTATAAAAAAATGATGATACTATGATAAATGTATAATTTTGTTCTTTAATTCCCTTAAAGGAAATAAAGAGTGATATATGAAGACGAAAATTCTATTCATAATGAACCCTAAATCGGGAGTTGGTAGTAAGGAGTCTATTCCCGAGTTAATCGACAAAAACATAGACAAAGAACTATTTGACTACCAAATAGCAAATACAGAATATGCGGGTCATGCAACAGAATTGGCAAAGCAAGCAGTTGAGGATAAAGTTGGAATTGTAGTTGCTGTAGGCGGTGATGGAACAGTAAATGAAGTGGGAAAAGCACTTATAAATACTGACACTGCGATTGGTATCATACCTACTGGGTCTGGAAATGGATTAGCACGACATTTGGCTATTCCTATGAATGTAAAGAAGAGCCTTCAGATATTAAATCAAGCCTGTATTCATAAATTAGATTATGGAATAATTAACGGTATTCCATTCTTCTGTACTTGTGGTATGGGATTCGATGCTTTTATATCAATGAAGTTTGCAGAAGCAGGCAAACGTGGAGTTGTTACATACGTACAGAAAGTTTTGGAGGAAGGACTTAAGTATGAGCCTCAAACATACGATATAGAAGATAACGAAGGTGTGCATCATTATAAAGCATTCTTAATATCGGTGGCAAATGCTTCACAATATGGCAACAATGCTTACATAGCACCTCAGGCTTCTATGAGTGACGGTTTGTTAGATATTATTATCATGGAACCTTTCGATATTATTGATGCACCGCAGGTGGCTATAGAAATGTTCAACAAGACACTTGATAAAAATTCAAAGATAAAAACATTCAAAGCGAAACGTATTCACATTCATAGAAAAGAAGAAGGAGTAATCCATTACGATGGAGACCCTATTATGGCAGGAAAAGATGTTGAGATAAAACTTGTAAGTAAAGGAATAAAAGTTGTTGTAAATCCAAGTGATCATAAAGACCAGCGTAAGCCGAATATTTTACAAACATCATTCTCAGAGTTATTTTCAAACATTGATTTAATACGTTGCAACATTAACAAACAAAGCAGAAAAGTTCAGGCTTTAAACAAAACTATTCTGCGAAAACTTAATATTTAAATGAGCTTTACTTTTAAGCAGTTTCATATTGAACAGGATAAGTGTGCAATGAAAGTTGGCACTGATGGAGTTTTATTAGGAAGCTGGGCAGAAGGTGGTAAGCATATTCTTGATATAGGCACAGGAACTGGTCTGATAGCATTAATGATGGCACAGCGATTTCCTAATGCAAATATTGATGCAATTGAAATAGATAGCAGCGCGTATTTACAAGCAAAAGAGAATGTACAGAGTTCGCCTTTTGCCAATCAAATAGAAGTAAACCATTGTTCTCTACAAACATTTTCAGAAAATAAAAAGAGCTTCGACTCCATTGTTTGCAACCCACCCTATTTTGTAAACTCATTAAAGAGTAATGATAATAATAGAACCATTGCACGACATTCTGACACATTGCCTTTTAATGATTTATTAAAAGGCGCATATCAATTACTAACGTCCAATGGTCATTTTTCTTTAGTACTTCCGATTGAATCTTATTGTATTTTAGAACCAGAAGCAATAATAAATGGCTTCTCTATCAACAAGAAAGTATTTATAAAAACCACACCTTCTAAACAACCAAAACGTATTTTAGTAGAATTAAGCAAAACACCAAGAACCTATTTGTCATCTACAGAATACTTGCAAGAATGTGCGGGGAAAAAATCAAATTGGTACAAAGAAATAACAAAAGACTTCTATCTTAAATAGATATTTTAAACAAAATATAAATCTTCTACCAAAAGGTTCTATCATTTTTCTCAAAAAGTTCCATCGTTTTTCTCAAAAAGTTCTATCTTTTTAACCGAAAAGTTCCATAGATTTACCATAGAACAATAATGATTTTGCAACTTATTGAATATAAAACTTTTAAAAGTAACTATAAAAAATAGAGCAGCATATTTAAAACCAAGCCAAAAATTAACTTTCTCAACATCAAAATAAGAATTATCAACAGCAAAAGATACTTCTCCTATCATCCTTCAAATTTAATAAGTTATGCATTATTAAGATTAAAGATAAAAGAAAAATTGCCTATCTTATTTTTATTTAGTAATTTTGCACTTTAAATGATTAATGCAATCTCAATGAAACAAAATAATTCGATACAAATGTTTGCTGATTACGAAGGAGACTTACCAGATTTTGATATAAAAGTTGATGGTGAGGTTCCTGTTTTCATAACCCGCAACCTTGTTATGTTCCCAGGTGTTTTAATGCCAGTATTAGTAGGTCGCAAGACAACTTTAACACTGGTAAAGTATTTAGAAAAACATCCAGGAACTGTTTTTGCGGTAATCAGCCAAAAAGATGGCAATATAGACGAACCTGAAGAAAAAGACTTGTATCGTACTGGTATATATGCTAGACTCGTAAGAGTATTTGATATGCCAGGTTCGATGAATGGTGAGAACAGAACAGCTATTCTTCAAGGTTTAGGACGTTGTAAGCTTGACGAAGTTACTTCTGAAGTTCCATACATGGTAGGTAAGACTCATGCCATACCTGAAGAGCAAGTAGATAACAACGATAAAGAGTTCGTTACAGCGGTAAACGATATGAAAATAACCGCAAAAGAATACATTCAAGGTAGCGATGATATTCCAGACGACTCACAATTTGCACTTGATAATATAACAAATTCTGTCGTATCAGTAAATTATGTCTGTGCAAATATGCCATTCAGTGTTTCAGATAAGATGCACTTGTTGGAAGAAGATTCTATAAAAGATCGTTTATTCAGACTGATGAAGATATTGAATAGAGAAATCCAATTCCAACATCTTCGTCAGAATATACGTTCTAAAACACGAGAAGATCTTGACGAGCAACAAAGAGAATATTTCTTGCACCAACAAATAAAGAACATTCAAGAAGAATTGGGCGATGGCGATGGTACACCTGAAAAGAAGGAACTCATCAAAAAAGCTGCAACAAAAAAATGGTCGGAAGAAACTGCAAAGGTTTTCCAAAAGGAATTAGATAAGTTAAACACGTTAAATCCGCAAAGTCCTGACTATAGTGTGCAAATAAATTATTTGCAAACAATGGTAAATCTTCCTTGGAATGAATATACCAAAGACGATTTAGACTTGAGACGTGCCCAGAGAGTACTTGACCGCGACCATTATGGAATGGAAAAAGTGAAGGAGCGTATTCTCGAATATATGGCTGTACTTAAATTAAGAGGCAGCTTAAAATCGCCTATCCTTTGCTTATATGGGCCTCCTGGAGTAGGTAAAACAAGTCTTGGAAAGAGTATTGCTGAATCGATGAAACGCAAATATGTCCGCATGTCATTAGGTGGCCTGCACGATGAGTCTGAAATTCGTGGTCATCGCCGTACATATATCGGTGCTATGCCTGGACGTATTATTAAAAACATTCAAAAAGCGGGTTCATCTAATCCTGTATTTATACTTGATGAAATAGATAAAGTAACACAAAATACTATCAATGGTGACCCTGCTTCAGCCTTATTGGAAGTTCTTGACCCAGAACAAAACAACGCATTCCACGACAACTATCTTGACATGGATTACGATCTTTCAAAGGTTTTATTCTTGGCAACAGCTAACGATATAAACTCTATACCAAAGCCTTTACTCGATCGTATGGAAATAATCGAGGTTTCAGGCTATATTACAGAAGAAAAAATTGAAATTGCAAAACGCCATCTCTTCCCTAAAGAACTTTCAAATACAGGTTTAGACAAAACTAATCCAAAACTAAAGTTCACCAAGCCTGCTTTAGAAAAGATAATAGAAAGCTACACACGGGAAAGTGGAGTGCGACAATTAGAAAAACAAATTAACAAATCTCTGCGTAAATTGGCATACAAACAAGCAGTAGATAACGCTTTGCCGTACGAAAAAATATCACCTGTTGAATTGGAGGGCTTACTTGGAAAGCCACCTTTTTATCGAGATATATATCAAGGCAACGATTATGCGGGAGTTGTTACAGGATTGGCTTGGACAAGTGTCGGTGGCGAAATTCTATTCATTGAAACATCATTGTCGAAAGGAAAGGCTGGTAAGCTAACACTTACTGGTAATCTTGGCGACGTAATGAAAGAATCTGCAATTATTGCACTTGAATATGTAAAAGCGCATATTGAATCATTAAAGGTAGATTATCGTATATTTGACCAATGGAATATACATATTCATGTGCCTGAAGGAGCAACTCCTAAGGATGGTCCTTCTGCTGGTATTACTATTGCAACAAGTATAGCATCAGCAATTACACAGCATAAGGTAAGAAAGAATACTGCTATGACTGGCGAAATAACGCTTCGCGGAAAAGTACTTCCTGTTGGTGGTATCAAAGAAAAAATACTAGCAGCTAAACGCGCTGGAATTACCGATATTATTATGTGCAAAGAAAATCGCAAGGATATTGAGGAAATTCCAGAAAAATATCGCACAGGAGTAGAATTCCATTATGTTGAAAACGTACAACAAGTATGGGATTTCGCGTTAACAGATGAAATGGTATCTAGTCCTATAGATTTTAGTATCAAGGATGATAATTATAAAAAAGATGCAGAATGACATTTGAACTTCAATGTACCGATAACGCAAGTAATGCAAGAACTGGCTTAATTACTACAGACCACGGACAAATAAAGACACCAATCTTTATGCCAGTGGGCACTGCAGGTACTGTTAAAGGAGTTCATTTTTCAGAGCTTGTGGAACAAGTAAAGGCGCAAATTATACTTGGTAACACTTACCATCTTTATTTACGTCCAGGATTAGAAGTCTTAAAAGCAGCTGGAGGATTACACAAATTCAATGGTTGGAACCGTCCGATATTAACAGATTCTGGTGGATTTCAAGTATTTTCTTTAACAGGTATACGTAAACTCTCTGAAGAAGGTTGCCAATTTAGAAGTCATATCGATGGCTCAAAACATATATTTACACCTGAAAACGTTATGGATACACAGCGTATCATAGGTGCAGATATTATAATGGCCTTTGATGAATGTCCTCCAGGTAATAGTGATTACGCTTATTCAAAACAAAGTTTAGGATTAACACAACGTTGGTTAGATCGTTGTATTAAACGTTTTAACGAAACCGAACCATTATATGACTACAAACAAAGTCTCTTCCCTATTGTTCAAGGTTGTACTTATAAAGACTTACGAACAGAGGCTGCAAAATTTGTTGCCGATAAAGGTGCAGATGGTAATGCTATCGGTGGACTAGCAGTAGGAGAACCTACCGAGGTGATGTATGAAATGATAGAAGTCGTGAACGAAATTCTACCTAAAGATAAACCTCGCTATTTAATGGGCGTAGGTACTCCTCAAAATATTCTCGAAGGGATTGAACGTGGAGTAGATATGTTCGATTGTGTTATGCCAACAAGAAATGGACGCAATGCAATGCTTTTTACTTATGAAGGTACAATAAATATGCGCAATAAGAAATGGGAAAAAGACTTTTCACCAGTAGATGCAGATGGCTGCGATATTGATATAATAACATCGAAAGCCTATTTGCACCATTTATTTAAAGCTGGTGAACTGCTCGCCATGCAAATTGCAAGTATTCACAATATCGCCTTTTATCTTCGTTTAGTTACCGATGCACGTGAACATATAGAAAAAGGAGACTTCACACAATGGAAGTCTTCTATTATAGAAAAACTAGGACGACGTTTATAATAACATTAGATGAAAAGTAAATTCAACAAGATAATCAACATTGCTAACAACAAGTTGGAGAACTTAAAACATCTCCAACTTATAACAACTGCAGTTATAGCTTTGAAATGGTTAAGGAGTCATTTGCATTTTCTTCACCCAAAACATCTTGTTGGTTTATTAGATTGGTACATCATTAAGAAATTTATTGGGACTTATATTTTCTCTATACTTCTCATTATTTCTATCGCAATTATATTCGACTTTAACGAAAACTTGTCGAAACTGACTGATTCTAATGCTCCATGGCGAGCTATCATATTCGATTATTACGCAAACTTTGTTCCGTACTATTCCAATCTTTTCTCTCCTCTATTTGTTTTTATAGCTGTAATTTTCTTTACATCGAAATTAGCAGGCAACTCGGAAATTATTTCCATGCTTGCAGCAGGCGTCTCATTTAATCGTCTGATGCGTCCATATATAATTTCTTGTGTACTGATAGCTGGTTTAACTTATTATTTAAATAGTTTTGTTATACCACATGGAACTGTTATACGTTTAAATTTTAGGTCTTTGTATCTTAATTCGAAAAAGAATACTGCAGCTAAAAACGTACAAATGAAAGTTGCTGATAACACAGTTGCGTATATACAGAACTATGATGACAAATACAAGCGAGGATTCGGCTTTTCTTTAGATAAATTCGATGGAAACAAACTTGTAGACCATTTAACAGCTAGTGAAATACAATACGATACAATTGCCGATGCAAAATATCATTGGAAATTATCGAATTGGAAAATTAGAAAACTGAAAGGTTTGAAAGAACACATTACAACAGGTGCTGAAATGGACACTGTTATTATGATGGAACCTACTGATTTAGTTTATTCTAAAGGACAACAAGAAACATTTACATCACCCGAATTACTTGACTACATTTCAAAACAAACAAGTAGAGGTTCTACAAATGTTGTACAGTACGAGGTTGAATTCCATAAGCGTATAGCAATGTCATTATCTTCATTCATTTTGACTGTCATTGGTTTATCATTATCATCACGGAAGCGAAAAGGTGGAATGGGTATGTATCTTGGTGTTGGTCTTTTATTAAGTGTGAGTTACATTCTTTTACAGACGGTTTCGTCTACTTTTGCAATCAACGCCAATACTCCACCTATATTAGCAGCATGGATTCCAAATATAATTTTTGCAGCGATAGCATATTTCTGCTATCGTCAGGCACCTAATTAATAGATAAAAAAATAAAAATACCCTTTGCGAGAAGGGAAAAATAAAAATATATGATTTTTGAAAGTTTAGATTTAAATGACGATATACTCGATGCACTATATGATATGCATTTCGAGCAATGTACACCTGTTCAGGAAAAATGTATTCCAGAAATACTAAAAGGTAAAGATATTTTAGGAGTAGCACAAACGGGAACTGGCAAAACTGCTGCTTATTTACTCCCTGTTCTCTCAAAACTTGCTGACGGAGGATATTCAGAAGATGCTATAAACTGTTTAGTTATGTCTCCAACGCGAGAATTAGCCCAACAAATAGACCAAGCTTTTCAAGGCTTTTCATACTATTTAAAAGGTATTTCTTGTGTTGCTGTTTATGGAGGAAATGATGGAAATCGTTACGACCAAGAGATAAAAAGCCTTTCATTAGGTGCTGATGTAGTTATTGCTACACCAGGACGTTTTATCTCACATATTTCTTTAGGAAATGTAGATCTTTCTAAACTTAGCTTCTTCATACTAGATGAAGCAGATAGAATGTTAGACATGGGATTTGCAGAGGATATTCTAACCATTCAAAAGAAACTCCCTAAAACATGTCAGACAATTATGTTCTCAGCAACAATGCCAGAGAAGATTGAGGAACTTGCTCAGACTTTGCTCAAAACACCTTCTGTAATCAAACTGGCTGTTAGCAAACCTGCTGAGAAAATACATCAAGTAGCTTACGTTTGTCACGAGATTCAAAAGATGGAGATCGTTAAGAGCATCTTCAAATCTAGTAATCTTCATCGTGTTATTATCTTCTCAGGTTCAAAGCAAAAAGTTAAACAAATAGCCTTATCACTTAATCAGAAGAAGATCAATTGTGGTCAAATGCACTCTGATTTAGACCAATCTCAACGTGATGAGATGATGTTTAAATTTAAAAGTGGACAGATAGATGTACTTGTAGCTACAGATATATTAGCAAGAGGAATTGATATTGATGACATTACAATGGTCATCAACTACGATGTACCACATGATGCAGAGGATTATGTTCACCGAATTGGGCGTACTGCACGTGCTGACCGCGACGGAGTTGCCATAACCTTCGTAAACGAAGACGATATTTACTACTTCCAACAGATAGAGAAATTCTTGGATAAAGAAGTAGAAAAAGTTCCATTGCCAGATGGAATGGGCGAAGCTCCCGAGTATAAAAGTACGGGAAAACCAAGAAGAAACACAAGTGCAAAAGCACGTCGCAGAAAAGACCGTGACCAGCAAAGCCATAAGGATAAGAAGACTCGCAACAATAAAAAGAGCAACCGCCAACAGCCTGCTAACAAAGATTTTGCAGACAAAGAGCCTAACAACGCCACTGCACAGGGCAGCGTAGAGAAAAAGCAGGATAGGGAAAAGTCAAGCAAAAACAACCATCGCAACAGAAAGCCTACTGCAACTGAAATAGAAGACAAACAAAACAGAGGTCAGAATAAGAAGGCGGAAGAAACCAACAAGGCTGACCAAAAGCAAAGAAACAACAGGAATGCCAAGTCTGCAAGTAGCAAAAAGGAGGGAAATGAGCAGCAGCGCAAGAACGCAAATCAAACTGCCGAAGCTAAATCCACTAGGTCCAATAAAAAAAGAAATAAGAAAAAGCAACGCCCAATAGAAGAAAACAAACCTCGAAAGAGCACAAAATACGATATTAAAGACGATATGTCGGCAGCAAGAAATTCAGAAAGCGGACTTAAATCGTTAATAAAGAAACCTTTAAAATGGTTGAGCAAGTTCGGTAAAAAGAAAACAATATGCTTGCATAACATTGTTGAAAACAAGTAAAAACGCACTTACTCAAAACCTCAATATTTACCGAATAGCCCCTATTTACTTTGCAAGCAAATCGCAAAGTAAATAGGGGCATTTTTTGCATCCTTTCATTTCAACGCAAAACCTTAACAAACTTTAAAGAGCCTAATTTATTGTAAGTGGGCTTTTTTTCGTATTTTTGCATCGAAATGGCGGAATTACAAGTCCGTCATACTAATTAGAAATTTACAAGAAATAAATACATTATGAGTAAACAAACAGAAAAAATCAAGGAACTCGTAGCCAAAAGAGAGCAAGCTCGCTTAGGTGGTGGCGAAAAAGCTATCGAGAAGCAACACGCTCGTGGTAAATATACTGCACGCGAGCGCATTGAGATGTTGGTAGATAAAGGTAGCTTTGAAGAATACGATATGTTCAAACTTCATCGTTGCCATAACTTTGGCATGGAAAAAAAGCAATATTTTGGCGATGGTGTAGTAGCTGGTTCAGCAACTATCGACGGTCGCCTTGTTTACGTTTACGCACAAGACTTTACCGTTAATGGCGGCTCTTTGTCAGAAACAATGGCACAGAAGATTTGCAAGATTATGGACATGGCTATGACAAATGGTGCTCCAGTTATCTGCATGAATGACTCAGGTGGTGCACGTATTCAAGAAGGTATCACATCTTTGGCTGGTTATGGTGAAATATTTGAACGTAATATTCTTGCATCTGGTGTTATTCCACAAATTTCAAGCATTCTTGGTCCTTGTGCTGGTGGTGCTGTTTACTCTCCTGCATTAACAGACTTCATCATCATGAAGGAACAAACAAGTTATATGTTCCTTACAGGACCAAAGGTTGTAAAAACTGTAACTGGCGAAGATATCGATGCTGAAGGACTTGGTGGTGCAAGTGTACATGCTACAAAGAGTGGTGTTACAGGCTTTACTGCAAAAACGGAGGAAGAGGCAATGGATATTATCAAGACCTTACTTTCTTACATTCCTTCTAATAATCGTGAGGAAGCACCACGTGTAGAATGTACTGACCCTATTGATCGTAAAGAAGACTTATTAAATGAGATTATTCCTGATGACCCAAATCAGGCTTACGATATGTATAAAGTTATTAAGGCTATAACTGATAATGGAGACTTCTTTGAAGTCCAACCTAAGTTTGCAAAGAACATCATTACTGGTTTTGCACATTTCAATGGTCAAAGTGTGGGTATCGTAGCAAATCAACCATCAGCTTACGCAGGTGTTCTTGATACTAATGCCAGCCGTAAGGGTGCGCGCTTTGTACGTTTCTGCGATGCATTCAATATTCCAATTGTTTCACTGGTAGATGTTCCAGGTTTCCTTCCTGGTACAGGTCAGGAATATAATGCTGTTATTTTGCATGGTGCTCAGTTGCTTTATGCTTATGGTGAAGCAACTGTTCCTAAAATTACTATCACTCTTCGCAAGAGCTATGGTGGATCGCATATTGTTATGGGATGTAAGCAGTTGCGTTCAGATCTTAATTTTGCATGGCCAAGTTCTGAGATTGCCGTTATGGGTGCATCTGGAGCTGTTGCTGTTCTTTGTGGTAAGGAACTCAAGGAAGTTAAGGAAGCTGGCGGCGATGTAAAACAATTCCTTGCTGAAAAAGAAGAAGAATATACAGAGAAATTTGCAAATCCATATCAAGCAGCTCAATATGGTTACATTGATGATGTAATTGAACCACGCAACACACGTTTCCGCATCTGTCGTGGTCTTGCACAATTAGAAAATAAGAAGCAAGACCTACCTGCTAAGAAACATGGTTGTATGCCTATGTAATAACAAGATATCTTCAATAAAAACATCTATATATGAACAATAATTTATATGCTGCGATAGGTATGGCACTCTATGAGTTCGCAGGCAATAACGTTCACGATGTAGAATCTGGTATCATCACAATAAAGCCAAAGCAGACAATGTGGAATGCCAAATTCGAAATTATGACAAAGAAACCATAAGACAAAGATGAAAGAATTTAAATATACAATTGACGGCAAAGAATATAAAGTCGTTATAAATAGTGTTAACAACGACAACATAGCTGACATTACAGTTAATGGTGAGGAATATAAAGTTCAGATGGAAGCATCTGCTGAACCTGAAAAGAAGAAGGTAGAATTAGGTAAACCTGTTGCAGAGAATCAAACCGAAGATGAAGCTACACCAGCAAATTTCAATGCTTCAAATGCAATAAAAGCTCCTCTTCCTGGTACTATCACTTCAATAGAAGTTACAGTAGGTCAAGATGTAAAAGCTGGCGACACTGTAGTAGTACTTGAAGCTATGAAAATGCAGAATAGCATTGAAGCTGAAAAGGATGGTAAAGTAACAGCTATCGTTGTAAAAATGGGTCAAGCTGTACTCGAAGACGAGCCATTGGTTGTAATAGAATAAGCGATAAAGCGTATACACAGACTTTCTATATAAAAAAGGTTTTCACGCACAATCCATTTATAATGCTTTAAGAGTGTTATAAATGGATTTTTTCATATATAAAATCATAGAAAGCGACATTGTATCAATAATAGAAGAAACCACATAAACCCTACTCTATCCCCATACACATCGTTATATATGAAGGTATAGTTATATTTCATCTTTTATGGCGTAATGGACATTTGGTAGGCTGGTAATTCCAGCCTATTTTTTTATATTCAGGAATCCATCTATGAACTTCTTTTTATTAACCTCCTTCATTCCATTATGATTATGCAATGCCCTTTTAAGTTGTGAGTTGAATCCTTCCAATAGATTTGTTGTATTGGGTATCTCTAATTCAGGATTTTCTTCATAGGTATAGAGCCATTTAAGGTGTGTTTTCACCGAACGCCTTGCACTTCTCAGCCTTCTATGTGTATAGGTTGTCTTGCCTGAGATTAGTAGAGTTCGTTCATCGAGGAACTCTTTCCATTCGTCACACCATTTATCAAAGCCTGATGTGAATTCTTCTTTCCCGATAGAGAACATGCTTCTCATTAATGCCAGCAGCTCGATACCTGCGGACAAATGCGGATTGTTGGTAAAAAGCCTTCTGACTATCTGCAACTGGTGGAATTGACACATCTGTACAGGGCAGGATGTTACAGCTTGTAAAAGCCCGACATGTCCATCACACACCACTGCCTTTATCCGAGTTCCACCTTCCTCAATGCATCTGAGTCCATCAAGGTATTCCTTGTTGGTCTCGTTCCTGACAAACCTACGATGAAGTAGCCTGCCTGATGCGACATCTTGAAAGAGCATCACACCAAAGGTCTTGGAGAAGTAGGTCGTGTCCAGTATCATTGTCGCAGATTCAGGATAGATGGGAGTGAAGCTGTCTAACACTGAACTTTGCCTACGGCGTATGGTTCTTTATGAACATTTGTGAAGAGTGGAAAGCTCAGAAATAGTTCGTTTCTCGGTCAGATAGTCATTTCATAAACAAACATTGTCTATACGCTGACCACGTTGAAATTGCCTGCCACAATCCCTACAAAAGTACATTTGGACAATACGCTGATGACCATTCTTTTTAACATTTGAACTGTTACAGAATATACAGTTTTTTATTCATAAACTTTCAAGTGCTGCAAAGGTAATGAATAAAGGACATTTGAGAGGTTTTCAGCCTACCAAATGTCCATTACGCCTAAATCTTGCAAATATAAGCAAATAATTTATAGGATAATATACTATGAATCTGAGAAATATTAGGTTTATAAGGGAGGACTAAATAACTACATTTGCAGTTGTGCACTTTTGTTTGACAACGTACAGAGCTGGAATAATGGGTCATAAGTCACACCTATTCTCTCCACACACATGGGCTTGTGCATGGAGGGGAAATTAAGTGGATTATGGTTTTGAGCGTACATCAATTAGGCAAGCGGTGTGCTGTTAAGGATGCAGGTTTTCTTTCTCTTTGGGCTTTTCGTTATCGTCTTTCTTTTTTTTGACCACTCGGAGTTCTACAGATTTTGCAGCGGTACGCATGGCAGCCTTTGGTGTAAAGACTATTTTCGGGCTTTTTAGGCTTTCTGCTGTAACTTCTGCCTCAGTGTCCATCATCTTGGCAGGCACTATGATGCGGAATGAGCCGAGGTCTGCCAAATCCACGCTCTGTCCTAATTCGAGGGCATCGCGCACGATTGCACCAAGGCTGATGAGGGCATTACTCACATCACCTGCCGAAAGCGAGGTCTCGCGGACGATACGGTCTACTACCATCTTGTTTGTCAGATGCTGTTGCGATACTGGCTGTGCAAAGTACACCGTCTGCCCCTTACGCTTGCCGATAGGCTGCGTCTTTGATTTTACTTCAAATTCTATCATACTTTTAATTGTTTATAGTTATCACTTATGTAACGTTGTTCTTTCCTGTTTATTGCTTACGGCTTTTATACCCATATAAGGGTAATGATGAATACCCTTATAAGGGTATTGCCTGTTACCCTTATATGGGTGTTGGGGTACACCCTTGTATGGAACGTAATTGCTGTAGAGAAAAAACATTTTTACTGTTATTCTATGTATTTAAAGATGTCTGTTTCTGTTACTATGGAAAATAGCTTTTTAACAATATCATTCTCAGGATAATTTTCAATGTACTTTTTAGCTACAAGGCAACTCCTTTCCACAAAGTGTTGCTGAGTTTCTCCTGCTTCCAAGTTGCAATACCAGCTATCATAACTATCCGTTATAAGTCTATTATTCAAGCAGTACACATCTCCTCCTAGAATGGGTACATATTTTTCTTTTAATTTAGAAATGATAATAAGTGCCTGTTGTTTGGGAAACGCATAAGCATCTATCCCTAATTCCATTAAGGAATAATATTTTTTCATATCAGTTTGCCTTGAATAGTCTGTGGTTTATATCACCATTGGGTTCTTTGATGAATTCAAATACCCCTTCTTTACCCTTATACGAACCAGGTATACTAAGTTTAGTGCGGATAATTCCGTCTCCACCTTTTATTCTTGATACAGTACCAGCAGACTCAAAAGCTTTAACGCTTTCAGGGAAAGAGTGATAATCCTTTTGTTTCATCTGTTTTAATACTTTATTTGTATAACGGGTATTCTTGAAAAAAGATGGACTCTTATTAGCCTGTTGAGCAGAAGTGGCACTGTACGTTGTCAAACAAAAGTGCACAACTGCAAATGTAGTTATTTACTCTGATATTTCCTTGTTTTATTATCAAAAATTCTTTTTTTGATTGAATTTTGCTTTATAAAGCAGATTGGGCAGACAAAGATACTCATCCCAGACACTCCTAAAGCTAAAGACAGCTACTACCAAATGAGAAAGAAACACAAACTATTTTGTAAACGAGCTGGTATAGAGCCAACGATAGGACATCTTAAAGCAGACCACCGATTATCTCGCAACTTTTATAAAGGTGTCAAAGGAGATGCTATCAATGTATTATTAGCTGCAGCAGCATATAACTTCAAAAGAGCTATGAGAGTTCTTTTGGACCTTATAAAAAGAATCAGCATAGAGCTTGTCAATACAAGATTTATGCTGAAATATTGTTTTTAAGGGACAACTAATTAGAATTTTTAAAAATGTAATTACGTTTTTAAATTTTATAATTATAATTTATCAGACTTCTTATTATATTCAATCTTATAATAATAAAAGAGAGAACTTTTGTCAAAAATACACTATTGATTCTGTATTTCTTACACAATTTCGACAAGCTTTTCAGTATTATTATAAACACATTAGGAAACTTTGTATAAAATGCTTGGTGATAAGATATTTTTTTGTAACTTTGTTGTCAAAACAGAACATAAAATATACAAAAACGTATGCTTACATTAAAGCTCATCAGTGAGGAAACTGAACGTGTAATAGAAGGTCTTGAAAAGAAGCATTTCAACAATGCTAAAGAGACTATTGAGAGAGTTTTGGAACTCGATAAATCACGTCGTGATTACCAACAAAAACTCGATAACAATAAGCAACAGCAAAATCTTCTTTCAAAACAAATTGGTGGTTTAATGAAAGAAGGTAAGAAAGAAGAAGCTAATGAAACAAAAGACAAGGTAGCTGAACTAAAGGCTCTGGATAAGAATTTACAAAATAATATGGATAAAGCACAAGCCGATATGATCGACTTATTGCTTACAATTCCAAACATCCCTCATGCAGATGTACCTGAAGGTAAAGACGCCAACGATAACATTATAGTAAAAGAAGGTGGAGAAAAACCAACTTTCAATAATGAGGTTCTCTGTCATTGGGATTTGTGCAAGAAATATAATCTCGTAGATTTTGACCTTGGCGTAAAGATAACAGGAGCAGGTTTTCCTATTTATATAGGAAAAATGGCTCGTTTTCAACGCGCTTTAGAAGCATTCTTTCTTGAAGAAGCACGTAAAAGCGGTTACTTAGAAGTTCAACCACCCCTACTTGTTAACCAAGCATCAGGTTTAGGTACTGGACAGTTACCTGACAAAGAAGGACAAATGTATCATGCACAGGCTGATGACCTTTATTTAATCCCAACTGCAGAAGTTCCAGTAACAAATATCTTCCGTGATGAAATTTTAGACGAAAAAGAACTACCTATCAAACGTTGTGCATATTCTTCGTGCTTCCGTCGTGAAGCTGGTAGTTATGGAAAAGATGTACGTGGACTCAATCGCTTACACCAATTCGACAAAGTAGAAATTGTACGAATTGATACCCCACAACATTCTTACCAATCATTGAATGAAATGCTGGAACATGTTGAAAATCTGTTAGTAAAGTTAGAACTACCATATCATATTCTTAAACTCTGTGGTGGTGATATGAGCTTCACCTCTGCAATCTGCTACGACTTTGAAGTATGGAGCGCTGCACAAGAGCGCTGGTTAGAAGTAAGTTCTGTTTCTAACTTCGAAAGTTATCAAGCTAATCGCTTACATTGTCGCTATCGTCATGCTGACGACAAGAAGATAGAATTATGTCATACACTAAATGGCTCGGCATTGGCTTTACCTCGTATTGTTGCAGCTATATTAGAAAATAACCAAACTCCTGAAGGAATAAGAGTTCCTAAAGCACTTGTACCTTACTGCGGATTTGAAATGCTTGATGACAAAAACTTTTAAATATTAAACTTATAGCCCAAATAATATTCTTTACCAGAAGTTGAGTTGCTGTTAATGTTCATTCTGCAACAATTCTATAAAAACAGCGTCTACTCTACTTTTCGTAATATCAATAACGCATAAACACAAAAGAGAGTATATAAAATAAATTCTATAGACAACTTAACCTTTAAAACATGAACAAGATTATCAGCAAAGAGCAATTTTCCGAGAAAGTCTTTTGCATCGTTGTAGAAGCACCGCTCATAGCACGCAGCTGTAGGGCAGGTAACTTTGTAATAGTGCGCGTAGATCAAAATAGCGAGCGCGTGCCTTATACTATTGCTAAGGCTGACCCTAAAAAAGGTACACTCACTATGGTAATACAAGAGGTTGGACTTTCATCTACTAAGTTCTGCCAACTTGAACCAGGCGACGAAGTTCTTGACATTGTTGGTCCATTAGGACAAGCGTCTCACATTGAAAACTATGGCACAGTAGTATGCGCTGGTGGCGGTATAGGTATCGCAGCAATCCTACCAATTCTAACAGCATTTAAGAAAGCTGGCAACCGTGTTATCTCCGTATTAGCAGGTCGTACGAAAGAATTAGTAATTATGGTTGATGATGTAGCCGAATACTCCGACGAAGTTATCATTATGACTGATGACGGCAGTATGGGTAAACAAGGAGTAATAACAGTAGGAGTTGAAGAAGTACTTCAACGAGAAAAAGTAGACAAATTACTTGCTATCGGACCTCCTATCATGATGAAATTTACATCATTGATGGCAAAGAAATATGGCATTCCAAACGATGTTTCTTTGAATACTATTATGGTAGACGGAACTGGTATGTGTGGTGCTTGTCGTCTTACTATTGGCGGAAAAACTAAGTTTGTCTGCATTGATGGTCCAGAATTTAATGGTGACCTCGTTGATTGGGACGAAATGTTCAAGCGAATGGGCACCTTTAAAGGTGTAGAGCGTGAAGAAATGGAAAAGAAACAAAACCAGATTGGCCATCACCATATAGAAGTTGAAGCTACTGAAAAAAGCACAATAACGACAGAACTAACTCCAGCAGAAGAAACAAAACAGGATTTAGCAGAACTTACAGATCGTAATGCCGAGTGGCGTGCAGTATTGCGTAAAGATATGAAGCCTAAAGAGCGTACAGCAATCGAAAGAGTACAGATGCCTGAACTGGATCCTGCATATCGAGCAACAACACGTTTGGAAGAGGTAAATAAAGGCCTTACAAAAGAAATGGCAATGCGCGAAGCACAACGCTGTCTTGATTGCGCAAAACCAAGTTGTGTAGAAGGTTGCCCTGTAAATATTAATATTCCAAGCTTCATTAAGAATATTGAGCGTGGGCAATTCCTCAACGCTGCACGTGTTTTGAAAGACACTTCAGCTTTACCAGCAGTCTGCGGTCGTGTTTGTCCTCAAGAGAAACAATGTGAAAGTCGCTGTATTCACTTAAAGATGAATGAGCCAGCAGTTGCAATTGGTTATCTTGAAAGGTTTGCAGCTGACTATGAACGCGAAAGCGGCAATATAACATTACCAGAAATTGCACCGTCAAATGGGATTAAGGTTGCAGTTATTGGTTCTGGTCCTGCAGGACTTAGCTTTGCAGGAGATATGGTTAAACGTGGATTCGAGGTTTATGTATTCGAAGCTTTACATGAAATCGGAGGTGTACTTAAATATGGTATTCCTGAATTCCGTTTGCCTAATAAGATTGTTGAAGTTGAAGTTGAAAACTTAAGAAAACAAGGTGTTCATTTCCAAACAGATACAATTGTTGGTAAAACAATTAGTGTAGAAGAATTAAAAGAAAACGGATTTAAAGGTATCTTTGTTGGTTCAGGTGCTGGTTTACCAAACTTTATGGGTATTCCTGGTGAAAATAGTATCAATATTCTTTCAAGTAACGAATACCTTACACGTGTTAACTTAATGGATGCAGCCAACCCAGACACTGATACGCCAATTATTATTGGAAAGAAAGTACTTGTTGTCGGTGGTGGTAATACTGCTATGGATTCATGCCGTACAGCAAAACGTCTTGGTGCAGAAGTTACACTCGTATATCGCCGCTCGTTAGAAGAAATGCCTGCTCGTGTAGAAGAAGTAAAACATGCACAGGAAGAAAAAATCAATTTCCTTACACTTCATAATCCTAAAGAATACATTGCAGACGAAAACGGACGCGTTTGTGGAGCCATACTTGATGTTATGGAACTTGGTGAACCTGATGAAAGTGGACGTCGTAGTCCACGTACAACTGGTAAAACTATAACTATCGAATGTGACCAAGTTGTTGTCGCAGTAGGTGTATCTCCTAATCCACTTGTACCTAATTCTATTGAAGGTTTGGAATTAGGACGCAAGAACACGATTGCTGTTAATGATGGAATGCAAAGTTCTATTCCAGAAATCTATGCAGGTGGCGACATCGTACGTGGAGGTGCTACTGTAATTCTCGCAATGGGAGATGGAAGAAAAGCTGCTCTAAATATGGCAAACAGTTTATTAGAGAAATAAACATTATATATGCATAATTAAAAGAGCTAAGGAAGAACTGTTAAAGTTTTTCTTTAGCTCTTTTCATATAATATCAATATACAGTTTTAATGAAAAAACAAAAATAAACTTCTGCAAAAGATCGAGGAAACAACATATAGGTATCATAATAAAAAGTTTAGATTTTTTTCTTTTTCTTCTTAAAAAGGCGTATCTTTGTAAAATACAATATAATAAAGCGATTTACTAAATCTTATAAATTAAATTTATGGAAGAGAATTATTTTGCCCCATCAGAGTTAATTATTAACGAAGATGGAGGAATTTTCCACCTTCATTTAAAACCACAACAATTAGCAGATAAGGTCATCTTGGTTGGTGATCCTGGGCGTGTTGCCTTAGTTGCATCACATTTTGATGGCGTAGAATGTGAAGTTAACAATAGAGAATTTAGAACCATTACAGGTAAGTTCAAAAATAAACGTATAACAGTAGTAAGTACAGGTATTGGCTGTGATAATATTGACATTGTACTTAATGAATTAGACGCTTTAGCCAATATTGATTTTGAAACAAGAAAAGAGAAAGCTAATGTCCGTCAATTAACTTTGGTACGTATAGGCACTTGTGGAGGACTTCAACCTAACACTCCTATCGGAACATTCATAGCATCAGAAAAAAGCATAGGTTTCGATGGCTTGCTCAACTACTATGCAAATCGGGAAAAGTTAGACATCGAATTTGAAGAAGAATTCAAGAAGCAAGTAAAATGGCTACCACAATTGGGCAATCCATACGTGGCAAATGCAGACAAGGAATTGTTAGAACAAATCGCGCAAGACGATATGGTACGTGGAGTTACTATCGCTTGTGGTGGTTTTTTTGGACCTCAAGGTCGTCGTCTGCGCATCCCATTAGCTGACCCTCAGCTTAATGAAAAAATTACCGAGTTCGAATATAAAGGTCATAAAGTAACTAACTTCGAGATGGAGAGCAGCGCTTTAGCTGGTTTAGCATTCCATATGGGCCATAAAGCCCTAACTTGCTGTATGGTAATAGCTAATCGACGCCAAAAGGAAGCTAATTCAGGCTATAAGAATACTATTGACGGATTAATAAAGAAAGTTCTTGAAAGAATCTAAATATCATTATTTTACAGACGAAAACTAAAGGATTAAGGAGTCTAGCTGTTAGAATCAATAGAAATATCTTTTCTTTAATAGTGTACATATAAAGACAGCTTTAATCCTTAATTCTGTTATATACAACATTCCATAATGCAAGTAAATACTAACGTTCTCAACTCTTCAGAAACAATCTGTGCATTAGCAACACAACCAGGTGGTGCAATAGGTGTAATAAGAGTATCGGGCAGTAAAGCTATTGAAATTGTTGATTCAATTTTCTCACGTTCTATACTAAATGTTCCTGCTAATACTTTGCATTACGGAGAGATACTTGATAGAGAACATCAAACTATCGATGAAGTTGTTGTTTCTATTTGGCGTGCCCCTCACTCATATACTGGCGAAGACTCTGTAGAAATTTCGTGCCATGGTTCTTCATACATCTTAGAACAAATACTCCACCGTCTCATAGAGAATAATTGCCGCCAAGCCAAGCCTGGTGAATACACTCAACGTGCTTATCTAAACGGAAAGATGGATTTATCGCAAACTGAAGCTGTTGCAGATCTCATTTCCTCTACAAATAAAGCATCATATAAACTTGCACTCTCACAACTCAAAGGGCATTTCTCTTCTGAACTTTCTTTGCTACGCAGACAGTTACTTAAAATAAATTCTCTTCTTGAACTTGAACTTGATTTTTCTGATCATGAAGAATTAGAGTTTGCTGATCGTACAGAATTAATAAATCTTGCTGAGGAAATTGATAATAAAGTAACATCTCTTGCTCTTTCGTTCAAGACAGGACAAGCCCTTAAAAATGGTATTCCTGTAGCTATTATTGGCAAAACAAACGTAGGAAAATCCACTTTATTGAATTGTCTTCTCCATGATAACCGTGCAATTGTAAGTGATATTCATGGAACTACTCGTGACGTCATAGAAGATACTATCGGAATCAATGGTGTAGATTTCCATTTTATTGATACAGCTGGTATAAGAAAAACTACTGATTATGTTGAGCAACTCGGTATTGAACGTACTTTAGCTACACTTAAAAAGGCTCATATCATTCTATGGGTAATAGATAAAGAACCCACTGAAAACGAAAAAAATGAGATTCTTAATCAATGCGCAGATAAACATCTTATTTTAGTACACAACAAAGTAGACGATCTTAACAACTCTACTAATCAGCAAAATAATATTTCTATTTCTAATCAGCTCAATAAATACACTTATCATGAAATTTCAATTTCTGGTAAATATAATTTAGGCATCAACGAACTTGAAACTTTAATATATGAGGTAGCCGATTTACCAGAAATTTCAGAAAATACAACTATCGTAACTAATGCTCGACACTACGATGTGTTAACTCGTGCCCACGCGTCACTTATAAGAGTACAAGAAGCAATGGCAATGAATCTCGGCGGCGACCTTATTTCCGAAGATTTAAAAGACACTATCTCTATACTCGCCGAAATTACAGGCGACCAAATTACCCCTCAGGAAACGCTGCATAACATATTTAAACATTTTTGCATCGGTAAATAGAAAGTCTAAGATTTATTGCCCTATCTTCACTTTCTATAAATAACATCAATAGAAATCATCTTAAAAGTACAACATTATTAGATATGAATAAAAAAGAATATGAATTTCGAGAATTTGTTAACGCTTGTAATCAAAACCAATTCATTATCGGACAAGGTAATCCTCTATCCAATATTCTTATTATCGGATGCGAGCCAAATGATACTGATGAGCTAAAAATAAACAATAAAACTCATACGAATGAATGCCTTAATAATATAAATGGAAAGTCATTCAAAGACCTTTGGAAATTTCACAAGAAAAGAAATGAGGGGTGGACATGGAGTAAGTATCAAAAAATAATCAATGTTGTATATCCTGACAGAAAGCATATAAATGGTATTATCGACTTTGAAGAAATGGCATTCTGTACAGAACTCAATAATGTTTGTGCTCGTCATTCTGCTGATGCTGATAAAAGTACCATTAGCTCTAAACTTGATTTATTTAGGACTTCCAACTTTATCCAATCTTTCCCTGTAGTGATTTTAGCTTGTGGTAGATACATTAATAACTATTGTGAAGATAGACAAATTGATGATACATTTGGCGTTAAATATTTTCAAGATGGAGGAAGCGAATTAAAACAAAACTACTGGATCCACTATAGTATAAATCCTGATAGTCCAAAACTTGTAATTCATACTAGACAATTAAGCGGACCTATAAAAAATGATTTACTTTTTAACATCGGTAAAACCATTAAAGAGTTTCTTGAATCAACAAAACTCCCATAATAGTAGTCATATTAGAACTATCTGAACCTTCAAACAAGGTTTAGATAGTATCTTTGAAGCACTTGGTTATTCATTTTTTAAGTTTCACAAACTATTCTTTTTAATCCTAATAGACTTTCTCCAAGAAAGCTGTCTAGCTTATTCAAATCACAGAAAATATCGATTGATGAAAACACTTTCTACTCCATACTTCTGTCCCACTCCCAAACTTACCTATTCTTATTTGTATTCTCTAACTGTATTGCTTCTTAATTATGGCAATCCCACAAGGCATTCTACCTTCTATTAACTCATAAGAAATATCAATATAACCAAGATTCTCAAAGAATTGCCTATACGTTTTCTCATTAAACTTTCCTATAAACGTTTTTGTAAATCGATTGATGAACCACACAAAAACTTTAGATACCCCCCATGTATGACTTATCAAATAAGTAGGTATAATGACTTCTCCGCCTTTTTTACATACTCGCAATAACTCATTTAATGCTATTTCAGGGTGCTCTATTAGATGAATAACATTAGCTGCAACCACCTTATCGAACTCATCATTAGGATAATTAAGTTGTAGGATATTCCCTTTTTCTATCGTGACATTACCAAAGTTTTTACAACGTTTACACGACTGAGATAACATTCCATCAGAAAAATCGGTAGCTATAAGTTTTTTACAGATAGCAGCAATATGTATACTTATCATACCCGTACCACAAGCACACTCTAATACTAAATCATTAGGAGATATTCTTTTTGCAACTTTCTTGCATATTTCCTTATTAACCTTGCCATTGTAGAACTTCTCAAAGAACTCATAATATTTAGACACTATATCCCAGAACATAACTTTTAATATTTTGTTTTTACAAAGTTCGACAAATAACTTTGCAACCTGGTTGCAAAGTTATCTTTGAGAATAAAAATGGCTGGATACTTTTATTTGGTTATCGAAAATACATATTAGAGAATGTGATACACAAATAGAATGTAACTTATAATAAACCAACATCATTTTAATTATTTATGAAGAGAATTTTACAAGTCTTCAACTTGAAAAACCCACCTATAAAACAGGCAAAGTATTAAAAGAAAAAATGTAATTACAAAATGACGAAAATATAATTATAAAATTAAAAATTATAATTAATATTTTTTATTTAGTAATTATAAAAAGTCGAACTATCTTTGCTTCTCAATAAACTATTTTGAATAAAAAGAAAGAATTACCTTGATGTATAATTAAGTACTATGAAATATTGTCAAATACCTACTTATCATGTAATATTAAGAAACTTAAGTTTACAAAGATTACTTGCTATATTGACCAAAATTATAACTCTAATATTAAAGCCCTCTCAACTTCTGTTTAAATCTACTAATAACTAATAAACAATGTTTGTTTGAAATAAGATATTATCTAATTTAGCTACTCATCATTTTAAAAATTATTTGATATAACAAAAAGAAATGACTCTCCAACATATTTTTAGACCCATATATAAAAAAAATATTGCTGTCCGGTAAAAATAAACTGAAAGCTCTGTATCTCTTTGTCCATCGGTATTGCGGCCGTTTTACTCATCCAGGGGATTGGTTTTCAGTTTCAAACTGTAAGCATTATAAAATGCACTTGTTTTAACAAGAAAAGACCTATAATAACCGATAATTCTAAGAAATAATAAGTTTAAGTCTATTTTCACTAACACAGATAGCTCCAAAAAAGTTTTACCGGACAGCAATAATAAAAAAAGAAAGAGGTAATTGCATTAAAATTTTCAAGCAATATTTTAACAAAAATTTAACTCTCTCCAGGCACAAATGTTACCCAGTCCTATTATTGATTACAATACCTTTGCACTAGAAATTTAATTAAAAGCATTATGATTGAAAATAAAATGTTCTGTTTCCAGTGTCAGGAAACAGCAAAAGGAACAGGATGCACCATCAAAGGTGTTTGTGGTAAAGAGGCAGAAACCTCAAAATGGCAAGATTTATTGCTTAGCGTTGTACGTGGTGTAGGAACTATTCAACATGAATTGGGGGAAACGGCATCAAACGAAGTAGCCGATTTTCTTATAGATGCAATGTTCTCAACCATTACCAACGCAAACTTTGATGACCAAAGCATATTAAATAAGGTAGATACAGGTATTGCATTGAAAAAACAACTGCTAGAAAAAGCTTCAACAAAAAACATTATTCTTCCTGATTACCAAGAAGTTTGCTGGGGAGGTGAAAAATCTGATTATTCAGCAGAAGGTGAGCGAGAAGGAGTTCTTCGTAATGAAAATGCGGACCTTCGTTCATTAAAAGAACTTACAATTCTTGGTCTTAAAGGTATTGCAGCTTACTATGACCATGCTGGCCGTTTGGGTAATACTAGTGAAGAAATTATCACATTCATTTGCAAGGCACTTGCGATAATTAGTAATCCAAATGCTGATATGGAGACACTTCTTGGAATCGTGCTCGAAACTGGAAAATATGGAGTAGACGTAATGGCACTACTCGACAAAGCTAATACAGAGGCATACGGCAATCCAGAACTTACAAAAGTTAATATCGGTGTAGGTAAAAGACCTGGAATTCTTATTTCTGGACACGACCTTAAAGATATTGAAGATTTACTTATCCAAACTGAGGGTACAGGCATTGATATATATACTCATGGCGAAATGTTGCCAGCACACTATTATCCACAGCTTAAGAAATACAAACATCTTGTAGGCAACTATGGAAATGCTTGGTGGCAGCAGAAAGAAGAATTTGCAAGCTTCAATGGCCCTATCGTATTTACTACAAACTGTATCGTACCCCCAGCAAAAAATGCAAACTATTCTAACAGAGTATTTACTACCAATTCTACAGGATTCCCAGGTTGGAAACATATCACAACTGGAAAAGACGGAAAGAAAGATTTCTCTAAAGTTATTGAATTAGCTAAAACCTGCAAAGCTCCACAGGAAATAGAAACAGGAGAGATTATAGGAGGTTTTGCCCACGCACAAGTATTTGCATTGGCTGACCAGGTCGTTGAAGCAGTAAAAAGTGGTGCTATCCGTAAATTTGTAGTAATGAGTGGTTGTGATGGACGTATGAAAAGTCGTAACTATTACGAAGAGTTTGCCAAAGCTTTACCGAAAGATGTAGTAATTCTTACCAGCGGTTGTGCGAAATATAAATACAATAAACTAAACCTTGGAGATATAAATGGCATTCCACGTGTTCTTGATGCTGGGCAATGTAATGATTCATACTCTTGGGCAGTAGTAGCACTAAAATTAAAAGAAATATTTGGTGCAAATGATATTAACGATTTGCCAATCTTCTTTAATATTGCATGGTATGAACAGAAAGCAGTTATCGTTCTTCTTGCACTTCTGCATCTTGGAGTAAAGAATATACACATCGGTCCTACCCTTCCAGCTTTTGTTTCTGAAGGTGTACTAAAGGTTCTTGTTGAAAACTTTGGTCTTGCAGGCAACTCTACAGTTGAAGAAGATATTCAAAAATACATTCTCTAACCACATACCCCTCGATAGAAATATCGAGGGATTTTTCTTTTATAGACAATAACAAAGTATATAATCCGTTATTCCTAAAAGCGAAACAAAATGGAAGTATCGATAAACGAAACACTCTCACATAGTCCTTTATTTAACGGATTAACTGCTAAGGAAATTAAAGAATTACTGCAAACGGTAAATTTTAAAATTGTGGAATATCCTGCCAAGGAAATTTACACCCTAGCAGGTATGCCTTGTAAGTATGCGGATTTTATTCTAAAAGGGGAACTGATATCACGCATGACAGGATTATCAGGTAAGCAAGTACAAATAGACCGCTTGAAAGCTTGTATTTTAATAGCACCTGCTTTTATTTTCGCTAAAAATAATGCTATGCCTGTTAGTGTCGAAACAGCACAACATACTACGATATTGCGTATGATGCCTTCAGAACTAAAACATTTAATAGATAACAATGAACGCATACGTATGAATTTCATTCAGCTTCTTTCATCTATAGATGTTTTCCTTACTCAAAAACTGCGTATGCTTTCCCTGTTCACAGTTCGTGAAAAAGTGGCTTATTTCTTAATGAAAGCAGCTAAAGAACAACAAAGCCGTACTATTAAACTCAGCAATAGTCGTCAGGAAATAGCTGATACATTCGGTATTCAAAAATTCTCGCTATTACGTTGTTTATCAGAATTCGAAGATAATGGAGCTATAAAAATAGATGGAAAACAAATAACTATTCTTAATTCAGATAAGATGAAATAAAGAAGATCTATTAGTTCCAAAGTTTCACAAACAAAAACAACTATATTATATAAAAATACTGCCAATGGTCATTATATCCCATTGGCAGTATTTTTATTGATATCTATATTCAACTTATTACAGACAATAATTCTTGTTTACATTATCATTGCATATTATATGTATGTACACTAGTTCCCTGTGCTGAAGGCAAATAGTTTATACCCCACCAACACATTTGTAAGAGAGCAAAATTAATAATGAGAATCCACATAGCTACCTCTAAATTACAATTCTTACGCAAACGATAATGAATATATGTAAGATATGCCAACCAAGTAGCAGCTGCCCAAGTTTCCTTAGGATCCCAAGCCCAATAATGTCCCCATGCTTCTTTTGCCCAAAGAGCACCTGTAAGCATACCTAACGAGAGAAATGCCCAACCAATATATACAAGATTGTCTGTTATATCAAGTTCTTTATGAGTGACTATCTTACTCTTTTTAAAAAACAACAAATAGACAGCCATCACAAAGGCACCACCTAAAAGCGCATAAGCAAACATATAGATAATTACATGTGGTGCAAACCAAGGACTCTGTAATGCAGGCATAAGTGTCTTACTATGAATTTCAGGCTTTAATAGATTAATACAAATAAAAACCAACGAAAGCACAGTAGAAAACGACAATAGCCATTTATAATCCCAGCGACTATAAACAATGATGCCTGCTAATGGTAAGAAAAACGAATACCATAAACGTGTTTCACCCATAGTTCTCATAGGAGGACGATCGAGAGAAATCCACATAATAAGTATATAACTAAAGAAAACAGCTAGTCCAACTATCGTTGCACTATAAGCAATCCATTTCTTATCCTTCCATGCGGCATAGGCACCTGTTGCCCATAACAACACTGCCACTATTGCAAAATATATAAAGTAATTCCAAAAAGCAATCATTTATTGTCCTCCTCTTTTTCCTTATATTTATTACGGCCTGCTGTAATGAACATGAGAACCGCACCTATTATCAACAAATAGATGCCCACATAGGTAGCGGGCAACCAAGGATCGGATACAAGTTCATATACACTAAGAGTACTCCACTTTCCTTGTGCCTTATTGAAATCAAGTTGATATATTTTCCATGAACCTACTGTAAAAGGTTTATTTACCTCTATGTGTGCTCGCATAGCATCACCATCTTTTGTGTAGACGTTTACATCTGATGCATAGCGCAATGGTTCGCGAGCCGACATTGCTATTTCAGTCTTATCGTCAAGTTTTAAACTCGACATTGGGAACATATAACTTCCCGAACTTACCCAGCCTTTCTTTACAACACTACCCTTCTGTGCCTTGATTAGAATGGCTGTAGCAGCACCTTTACCTTTATACTCAACAAATCCGCCAGTATTAATGCGCATTCCTAAATCATCCATTTTCATCATTTGCATCATTTGGGCTGGCATACCATTTATCATCTTAAGCATACCTACAGGCATTGCATCTTCAATATATTTTTCAACAGTAATATTCCATCCCATCAATTCATCTGAAGTAAAACCAGGCTCAATGATAATATTCTGCGGTTTATCATTCGGTAATATTTTCCCAGTTTTACTATCAAATATTGCCAATTTCGGAGGATACTCATCAATAGTGAACTTCTGCAATTCAATAGCAAGTGGTAACTCATGTACTTTTTGATGGTCATCGATTCCACGCCATTCAGGTTTACCTTCTTCGCAGTATATCTTGAGGCGCTGCATATCTGCAGATCCTAAAGTTCCACAAGTTACAAAGATAAAGAGTCCTAAGTGACTAATTAGCGAAGGAATAAAACGCTTTTGAAAATGCATTAGCTGATGGATACCAACTTCTGCTACAATAATAACATTCCACAAATAAATAAGAACAAATGGCCAAAAACTGAGCATACGACTAAGTCCTATTGGGTCCATAGCTGGACGTCCTTCAGGAACTTGTCGACTCAAACCCATTATAATTGTAAGTATAGACGCTGTAGCAAGTGCAGGCACTGCAGCCTCAACTTGAGTCATAAATCGGAAAAGGTATAATTTAGACCGAAAAGTATAAAATAATCCTAAAATCACCACAAGTGCTATTAATGCAATGATATTAGCAGGCCACATAAAGATAAGCCATTCTACCGGTCCAACAGAAATTTGTAATAGGGCTCCTGTAACCAGAAGCCCTATACTTATAGCAATTCCCTCGCGATATTTCCAAGGTTTATTCCACATATTTTTATATCATAAAATTCTTTTTTCAGATATCTATCTTCAATGTACATGATTACATTTCTTTAGTAATGAATCGGCCATTCTTCTTGGCCTTCTTCACCCACTGAGGCACAATAGTGTTTAAAAAGTCTTTTTTCTGAGCCTTAAGCTTCTTCATATCAAGACCTATATAACTCTGAGCCTTATCTTTGGTTGAAATATCAGGCATTGGAACTTCCTTTGTATAGCCATGACGAGCCAATATTCGGGCAAGATCAATACGTGCAGTTTGCGCATAATTGAGAGCTACACCAAGCAGGCGAGTAACTTCCTGAGGTGCGTGGAAGCTGGCACCATGGCTTGCCACTGCATAGTCCCAACGCCATTGGCTCTTGCGCAGTGCGGTCAATATTGGTTCCATTTCCTTTTCTGTTGCTCCCTTCTCCCAAGCAAACTTAGCCTCGATATGTGCACGAGCCAACTCTTTCTCTACACGGTTACGGATATCAAAGACTTTCTCTTGACGCTCATATACGTTCTGACGCAATGTCTCTTCGCTTTGACGGTGGCAAGTCTGACAAGTGCGGTTGATATTTGCCAATGGTGATGTGATGTGGTGACTGGTGTACTTTATACCACCTTCTTGAATGTAAGGCATATGGCAATCAGCACAACTCAATCCGCGTTGAGCGTGAATACCCTGCTTGAAAATCTCATAACCTGGGTGCTGAGCTTTCAGAATCTTAGCCTTAGAGAGTGGATGTATATAATCGTAGAAACCAATAGAGTCGTAATATTCCTCAGCAGCTTCACAAGTAAGTCCCTTATCCTGTGGGAACTTGAGGTAGTTACCGTTGTCCTTTTCGAAATAATACTCAGTGTGGCACTGTGCACAAACCAATGAACGCATTTCCTGGTGGCTTGCCTTCTTCACGTCCTTACCAGCACGTTGCCAAGCCTCATAAAGAGCAGGTCGAGCAGGTCTCAAATCCATATTGCGAGCATCATGGCAGTCTGAGCAACCTACCGTGTTCATAACTTCGTCACCCCACTGGCTCCACTTAGCAGCATAGAAAGCATTCTTGCCTTTCTCACGCATCAAACGAGGAACATCAGGACCTTTACAAGTCCAGCAAGTACCAAGCTGCATATCCTCCTGACCATCTACGCCTGGTGAACCTGTACGCAAAATCTTGCGCAAATCCTCTATAGCATGACGATGCCCACGAGGAGTGTTGTACTCGCGAGAGAAAGCATAACCAGCCCACAGAATAACCATTTCTGGGCGTTGTGCCAATACATCAACCTCTTGCGAAGAGTTGTACTTGCTCACAAAAGAAGTATCCTCAGTCATTGCCCAAGTCTGATACTCTTTCGGAAAATCTTCAGCAAACTTCTCATTTTGACTCACAATAGAGTCGGTCATCACTGTTCGGCGATTATTGAACACTGAGGCAACTTCTGCGCGACGTTCCAACATAGATGAACAAAGCATTCCGAGAACGAAGATAATAACCATTGCTCCACCGAAGAGCAACCATCCTTGCCATTTTTTTAATTGTCTAGCCATATTGTTAGATTTTTATTTTTTATCAAGTAAATTTTGCAACCATTGTGGTACTGGAGATGGAGGTATGGGCACTTGCGTTTCTGCATTTGGAGTTCTACTTAGTGTATTCATACCACCATGAGCAACATCACGATGACAATCCCAACAAGCCATACCCTCGCCACATTTTGCTTGCATATATCCAATTTTTCCTGTACGCACGTCTCTTGTATTAAGTTCTGTATGACAACGAATACAGTTGTCCATTATTACTTCTGACGATGCCTCTTCCGCCATAATAGCTTGACGTTCCGAACGAGTTACAAAGTAAGCCACATGCTTCATGCCGTCCATACCTTTAAATAGGTATTTAGCAGCTATGCTTGAGTGTGGCACATGGCAATCGTTACATGTAGCATCTCTTCCGTGGCTGGAATGCGCCCATGTAGCATAATAAGGAGTCATAATGTGACAGTTTACACAAGCAGCAGGGTCGTCGCCCACAATATACGTGTGCATACGTAGAAGATAGAAAAACAATCCTCCTAATCCCACAATGACACCCGATATAACAAGCGATACCACCTTTTGGCGATAAGTCAGTTCGGGAAACCATGATGTAAGCTTTCGCAGATTCATTGTGATATATTTTTTTATTATAATAAATTCAATTATTAACCTTATGGGGTTAAAGATAGTTAAATTTATGCAAGCTGTCAATAGTTTGTCCTCATTTATTAGGATTTAAATCTATAATAAATGTTTAAAAGGTTAATATATTACAAAAGATGCATCTGTGGGCACAAATGTTACCTTTAACACCAAACTAACTAAATATTTTTGTAAGTTAAAACATAAGAAACTATTAAGTAAAATGAAGAAAATGCATCGTTGGTTCGGACTGATTCTCTGTCTGTTCCTTATCGGTTTTAGTGTATCTGGTATTATCTTGAATCACCACGAAATATTCTCCAACATCAACGTTTCCCGCTCGCTTATGCCGAGTAGCTATGCGTATAAGAACTGGAATCAGGGGCTGATGCGAGGCACACTTGCAAAAGGCGACAGTATTATTATATATGGTGAAAATGGATTTTTCCTCACCGATAAACTTGGTGTTAAGATTAAAGACTTCAACAAAGGTATGCCGTCTGGCGTTGAGTTGCGCAACATCAAAGCCATCACCCGCACCCGCTCGGGCGAAATATGGGCAGTAGGCAATTTCCAGCTATTCCATCTTGAGAACAACAGTTGGCAGACAATAGACCTTGATGGCCTTGACACTCGATTGGTAGATGTTACTTCGCGTGGCGACTCGGTGGTTGTAGCATCTCGCAACCATCTTTGGCTATCGCCCAATGTTGGTAAACCCTTTCGACAAATACAACTTCGGGCAAGCACCGACCACGATGGTAAGGTATCACTCCTACGCACCGTATGGCTGATACATAGCGGAGCACTTTTTGGAACAATCGGTAAACTCGTCGGCGACGCAGTAGCTATCGTCCTGATTATCCTCTGCATCTCGGGTGTATGGTTCTTCATTGCACGTAAAACACGTGCTGGCAAATCACAACTCAAGACACTTTATTGGGTGCATCGCCACATTGGCAGAATCACAATCGCCCTTACACTGTTCGTTACCATCACTGGTTGGTTTCTCCGCCCACCTGCAATGGTAGCCATAGTTAAAGGACGTGTGCCTGCATTACCTTTCACGGTACAGGACAGCAAGAATCCTTGGAACGACCAACTGCGTGCCGTACGTTACGATTCTGCCGAGAAAGACTGGCTCATCTACACCTCAAAAGGATTCTATGCACTGCAAGACCTCCGCTCTACCCCACGTCCTATCAAGGGAACGCCAAAGGTAAGCTATATGGGACTTTCAGCTTTCTACCAAGTAAACACAGGTCAATGGCTCGTAGGTTCGTTCAACGGTCTTTATCTCTGGAGCCGCAATGCACAAGGCAGAATGCCAAAGGTAGTGCCAATCGACGAGAATATTATGATGGTGGGCTTCAGCAACGATTTCAAGGAGCCATTCCTCATCGACTATTACGAGGGAACTTCGTCGCCAAAGATGCCCGCCCAATTCCAGCAACTACCGATGTCGTTGCACATAGCAGCACTCGAAACCCACACTGGGCGCATTTTCACCTTCCTGCACGACACCAGCAACGTGGTCTATATAGCCATTATAGGGTTGGCTATTGCGTGGTGCCTTTGGACGGGCTATTATCGTCCACGTAAAAACCGCAAGAAATACGGCAAGGAAAAGGAGCCTAAGAAACGTCGCCAAAAGCTAAGATTAGAGAATGAAGAAAGCGAATGAATTGAAGATAAAGCGTGTTTACCTAACGCCTGAAGAAGGCGACGGGTATCGAATCCTCATAGACCGACTATGGCCAAGAGGAATTGCAAAGGAAAAAGCGTGCATCGACGAATGGAACAAAGCAATTACTCCTTCGTCCGAACTACGCAAATGGTTTGGACACAAGGAGGAAAACTATGCTACGTTTGCCGAAAAATACCGTTCAGAACTTGACAACAATCCTGAGGCTATGCCCTTTGCCAACCATATTAAAGCACTTCTCGAATCGAGCAATATAACCTTATTATATGGTGCAAAAAGCGAAAACTGCAACCATGCTATCATTCTTAGAGATTGGCTGATAAACAAATAAAATAGAAATGGGTTCAAGATGCTGTATCTTGAACCCATTTTTTGTATTTTCCTATTTAACAAAAGGACTATCAATACTTATTATGGACAGCAATACAACTTCGCTCCTATTTATCATTTCATAAACGGAAAGCAGCCTTTAAATCTGCAAATATTTTTCACAAACAATACCGTTACTTAACCCTCTCGTTATCAACGTTTTGCAAAACCTATTGTTTTGCATTCCAAAAGCGGCTCTTTTGCACGGTACAAGCGTAGGTTTTGCAGCGCAAAACAGCCGCTTTCGCAATGTCAAAACGCAGTTATCACTTTTTAAGAGAATTATTTTTACAAAACCAACACAAAAAGTTCCTACTACTACACCGAAAAGGTTGGCTCAAAAAGAAACGGGATTGCCCATTTAAAAGCAACCCCGCAATTGTATATGGTATAAAAGTTTTGCCAGGCAGCAATAATATTTTATCCCCTTATCATCGTTATTATCATCTTAAAACGTTGTTCTGCCTTCACAGAGTGGAGTGCGCCGCTTGGGATAATGAAACTTTCGCCTGCCTTGATACGATGGTCTATACCCTCTACATTGAGAACCATCTCTCCATCTACCACCTGAATAAACGCATCGAAAGGCGCAGTGTGCTGCGAAAGTCCCTGACCTGCATCAAAACTGAAGAGCGTTACGCTGCCTGCACTGCTGTGAACCAATTCCTTACTCACTACACCGCCTTCTGTATAGTCTACCAATTCACTTGCTACAAATATTTTTCCTTTTTCGAACTTCATATTTTATTTATTTTTAATTGATTTACTAAATGCTAATAATAGTATGCAATCCTTGTGCCAAAGTGTTTCTATCTGCCTTCTGGTAACATATGTGCCCGACTACATGACATGCAAATGAGATAATAATAAAAGAACGTATGTTTTGACATTCAAAACATACGTTCTTAACATTATTTAAAAATGTAAGTACCACTTACTAACGATAAAATATTTATCGAATAAGGGCTGTTTCTTTACAAAGCTTTAATAAAGTATCAATGGTAAATTCCAAAATGATTTTTGTTAACCTAACCTTTATTTATGCTTGATTTACATTTCCCAACCAATTGCCGATGCACCAAGAACTGCTGCTGCGGCATCGTCAAGCGAACTTACAAGGAACTTTACGTTGTCTTTGTAAATAGGCAATACATATTTTGCGTAAGCTTCCTTTATAGGATCCATCAGTAAATCACCAGCCTTTGTCAAACCGCCAAAGAAAACAAAAGCTTCTGGCGAGGTAAAAGCCGCAAAATCAGCACATGCAGTTCCAAGCATATCACCCGTAAAAGCAAAGATATCTAATGCCATCTTATCGCCTTTTCCTGCCGCAATTGAAACATCAAGCGATGTAATTACGTCATGGTCTAATTCACGGAGTAATGATGGTTCATTTGTTTTTTGCAAGAATTCACATGCAGTACGTGCTACTCCTGTTGCAGAACAATATGCCTCTAAACAACCTTTTCTACCGCAACCACAAGAACGCCCTTCTTCACCACGTTCCATAGTAATATGTCCAAGTTCTCCAGCGAAGCCATCAGAACCATAAACCATTTGTCCATTAACAACAATACCAGAACCAACACCAGTACCAAGAGTAATCATAATGAAGTTTTTCATACCTCTTGCTACACCATATTGCATTTCACCAATAGCTGCAGCATTTGCATCATTGGTAAGTCCGACAGGAATTCCTAAACGTTCTGAAAACATTTCTGCCAAAGGCACAACACTATCATGTGCCCAAACCAAGTTTGCAGCATGTTCAATGGTACCACGATAGAAATTACCATTAGGAGCACCTATACCCATTGCTTTAAATTGGCCAATTCCACCGACTTTAGCAATGATTGGTTTCAGAACTTCTATACTTGCATCTACAAAGTCTTCAACTGTTTTATAGCTTTGTGTTTTTATAGATGTGGTTGCAAGGACTTGACCACGTTGGTCTACTACTCCAAAAACAGAGTTTGTTCCACCCAAATCCAATCCTATAACGAATGGCTTCAACAATGGTTTTACTTCTTGTACGTCTGTCATCATTCTATATTTTATTTAGTTTATTGAAAGACAAAGTTATGAAAAAAGCGGAATACGACAAACTTTTAATGAGTAAATTTGCTTATTCCATATAATTTTTGCAATTTTGCACTCAAATTATGAATATGCCTCTCCTCATCCAATTAGATATACTTGATTTCATCTTTAAAGGTATATTAATCGGTCTCATTGCCTCAGCACCAATGGGACCTGTGGGTATTTTGTGTATTCAAAGAACATTAAACAAAGGACGGTGGTATGGTTTTATAACCGGTGTTGGTGCTGCCATTAGCGATATAATTTACGCTTTAATTGTTGGCCTTGGAATGAGCTTTATTATGGAGCCATTACAAGACCCTACAAATCAATTTATACTACAGATTTTAGGAAGTGTTATTTTGATGCTTTTTGGTATTTATTGTTTTATATCGGACCCTACAAAAAAGATGCACCAAGGTGGAAAAACAAAAGGAACGTTGTTTCATAATGGACTGACAGCATTTCTTGTTACTTTTTCTAATCCGCTTATTATTTTTCTCTTTGTTGCTACCTTTGCACAATTTGCCTTTATTCAGCCATCGCGCCCTATTGAGATGGGGATTGGATTAGCTTCTATACCTGTTGGAGCATTGCTTTGGTGGTACGGCTTAACTTGGCTTGTGAATAAAGTACACGATATTTTTAATATGAATGGTATTTTGATAATCAACAAGATTATTGGTTCAGTAGTTATCATTTTCTCGCTCATAATGCTTATAGGTACAGTGTTTAATCTTTATCACTTGCCTTCTTATTATTAAAACATATTAAACTTTATTATGTTTGTTGCTAAAGAACTAAGAAAGAAAAGTATTGCTGAATACTTGTTATATATGTGGCAAATTGAAGACATTATACGTGTCTATGGATGCTCGCTGACTAAGATTCGTAAAGAATATATAGACAAGTTCGACTATACTGATGAACAGAAAGAAGAGGAAGAAGATTGGTTTGGCGATTTGGTCAGAATGATGAATCAAGAAAATTGTCGTGAAAGTGGACACCTGCAAATAAATAAAGTTGTAATGCAGGCATTAACAGAACTTCATACACAGCTACTTGCTTCTTCTAAATTCCCTTTCTATTCAGCTGAATATTATCGTGTTCTGCCTTTTATCGTTGAACTTCGCGGCAAAACAAAGCAAGTCGCTGACAGAATGGCACGCAAGAACGAAGCTAATTTAAAAGAAATAGCAGCTAATCTTGGACACAGCGAAGTGGAAACGTGCTTCGATGTTCTTTATGGTGTTATGATGCTTCGGTTGCAGAAAAAAGAAATCAGTAGAGAAACTGAAACAGCGGTAAAAGAAATAACAACACTTATAGGTATGCTTTCAGACTACTATCAAAAGGATAAAACAGAAGGATTGCAATTTGAAGATTAAGAAAGATAAAGTACTTTAGAAGATATGAATATATTAGTAACAGGTGCAAATGGCATGTTAGGCAACACTATTCAGTTAGTTGCAAAACAAAGTAAGGATAGCTATATCTTCACAGATGTATGCGAAGGTTATCAGAAACTTGACATAACTAATCTTGATGACATACGCAAAACGGTAAAAGAATACAATATAGAATGTATTATTAACTGTGCTGCCTGGACAAATGTAGATGGTGCTGAAACTGCAGGAAACATAGTAGAAACGTTAAATGCAACGGCTCCAGAAAATCTTGCAAAAGCTATGAAAGAAGTAGATGGACTACTTGTTCACGTTAGTACCGACTATGTTTTTGGTGGAGATCCTTATAATACACCATGCAAAGAAGACCAAAAAGGTACACCTACAGGTGTTTATGGTTTAACAAAGCTTCACGGAGAAGAAAAGATACAGGCAGTTGGTGGCAAATATATCATTATTAGAACTGCTTGGCTTTATGGTGAATTTGGTAAGAACTTTGTGAAAACTATGATGAATCTTACTGCTACAAAGCCTGAATTAAAAGTTGTTTTCGACCAATGTGGTACGCCAACATACGCAGTAGATTTAGCTAATGCTATATTTGATATTGTTGAAAATAGAAAATACGAAGGGCGTACAGGCATCTATCATTTTTCTAACGAAGGAGTTTGTAGTTGGTACGATTTTGCAAAGAAGATAGCAGAACTCGCTGGCAACTCTGCTTGTAACATTCAGCCATGCCATAGCGATGAATTCCCTTCTCCTGTAAAGCGTCCTGCATATTCGGTTTTCGATAAAACTAAGATTAAAGAAACATTTGGTACAAATGTTCCATACTGGGCAGATAGCTTGAGGAAGTGTATGGAAAACTTAATGAAGGAAGTATAAAAACGAGGTTTCGCTCGATTAGAAACAACGAACAATATTGTTATGAACGAAATAGAACGTAGAAGAACCTTTGCCATTATTTCTCACCCGGATGCTGGTAAGACAACGCTTACCGAGAAGTTCCTTTTGTTTGGTGGACAAATTCAAGTGGCAGGTGCTGTTAAAAGCAACAAGATAAAGAAGACTGCAACGTCTGACTGGATGGATATTGAGAAACAACGTGGTATCTCGGTTTCCACTTCGGTGATGGAATTTGATTATGAAGGGTATAAGGTGAATATCTTAGATACCCCAGGTCACCAAGACTTTGCGGAAGATACTTATCGCACTTTAACTGCTGTTGATTCAGCTATTATTGTTGTAGACTCAGCGAAAGGTGTTGAAACTCAGACAAGAAAGCTAATGGAAGTGTGTCGCATGCGTAATACGCCTGTTATCATTTTCATCAATAAGATGGACCGCGAAGGTCGCGACCCGTTCGAATTGCTTGACGAATTGGAAGAGGAACTACAGATTAGTGTTCGTCCACTTTCGTGGCCAATTGGTCAAGGTCAACGTTTTAAAGGAGTGTATAATATTTTCGAGCAGAACTTAAACCTTTTCACACCTAACAAGCAACGTGTTACAGAAACTGTAGGGGTTAAGTTGGACGACGAAGAGCTGGCTACTCGTATAGGTGAAGATTTTGCAGAACACTTGCGCAATGACCTTGAACTTGTTGATGGAGTTTATCCAGAGTTTGATGTTGAAACATATCGCTCTGCCGAAGTTGCTCCTGTTTTCTTTGGTTCTGCTTTAAACAACTTTGGTGTTCAGGAACTTTTAAATTGTTTTGTTCGCATAGCCCCAAGTCCGAGACCTACAATGGCGGAGGAAAGAATGGTAGAACCAACTGAGAAGAAATTCAGTGGTTTCATCTTTAAGATTACGGCTAATATCGACCCTAATCATCGTAGTTGTATTGCGTTCTGTAAGGTATGTTCGGGAAGATTTGAACGTAACCAGCCTTATCTCCATATTAGGAATGGTAAGACTCTTCGTTTTTCTTCGCCAACGCAGTTTATGGCACAGCGCAAAAGCACAGTAGATGAAGCCTACCCTGGCGATATTGTTGGTTTACCAGATACAGGAGGTGTATTTAAGATTGGTGATACTCTAACGGAAGGAGAAGATTTGCACTTCCGTGGATTGCCAAGTTTCTCGCCTGAACTATTCAAGTATATAGAAAACGATGATCCGATGAAGGCTAAGCAATTCCAAAAGGGATTGGAACAGCTTATGAACGAAGGTGTTGCACAGTTATTTGTCAATCAGTTTAACAACCGCCGCATAGTTGGAACAGTAGGTCAGCTTCAGTTTGAAGTTATTCAATACCGTTTGGAACATGAATACAATGCCAAATGTCGTTGGGAACCAGTACATCTGCATAAAGCTTGTTGGATTGAAGCTGAAGACCCTGCTGCACTCGAAAGCTTCAAGAAGCGCAAGTACCAGTATATGGCTAAAGACATTGAAGGGCGAGATGTATTCCTTGCCGATTCTGGTTATGTTCTCAGTATGGCACAACAAGACTTTGAGGAAATTAAATTCCACTTTACCAGCGAATTTTAAAAGAATAGAAGAGGTATAATCAATAGTATTATACATCGCTAATCACAGATGTTATATACCTATGCTCGTAGGTGTATATACACCTATAAACGTCAGTGTATATACACCTGTAAATGTGGGTGTTATACACTTAAGAAAATAAGTGTTATACACCTATTACTAAAGGTGTAAAATATAAGTGAATATGATATAAGAACAAAGACTGTGGCCAACTACTAACATCTTGGCACACACTCGTTTTTTATGATTAGGACATTTCTGCTATTCTGTTGGCACACAGCACCAACGCGATACTTTCAGCATAACACCAATACCTGGGATTTCTTTTAGTAAATAATACTTCTTGCTGGAACGAACCAATCTACCAGTCATTCCTTTTAGTGGACCAAACTTCACATGCACTGCATCGCCAACCTTCAAACGTGCTTCTTCTGAAGAAATAAATTTGCGAATATGAATGTCAGGGTTACACATTAAACGGAATTCATACATCTGATCGTGCGGAATCAAACTATATTTGCTATTATCATCAGCCTTTGTTAGTACGCTCATCTTAAGGTTTGATGTATTTACCAACTTCTTAAAATCAGCATCTTCCATTAATTTCTTCACAAAAATAAGATTGCGCACAACGGGTTTCAACTTCTGATGCACCTTACCCTGCTTGTCCTCTTCGGCTACATATTGCTTTGGAATAAAAGTTTCTATTCCATTTTCGGTAAAGAACAGCGCAACTTCTTCTTGCCTTGTCGTGTATAAACGAATAGCATACCAGTCGTTCTTATCGTCTATTATCGTATCAACATATTTAGTTTGCTTATTTTCCATAGCAATTATAATGGTTTTTTAGATAGCTAACCAGTTTCCTACAATGGATTTACCCATTGGC
Source organism: Prevotella aurantiaca (assembly GCF_015262605.1). Lineage (NCBI taxonomy): Bacteria > Pseudomonadati > Bacteroidota > Bacteroidia > Bacteroidales > Prevotellaceae > Prevotella > Prevotella aurantiaca. The sequence goes on from NZ_JABZSJ010000003.1 coordinate 41,573, forward strand.
GTCAACACACTTTCTGGGTGAAACTGAATACCACACAAATCGTATTCCTTATGCTGCAAAGCCATTATCAAGCCATCGGCAGTTTCGGCAATTACTTCCAACTCAGAAGGAAAGCTATCCTTTGAAACAACCCAACTATGGTATCTGCCTACCGAAAGATGTGCAGGTAAGCCCTTAAATAACTTTGTAGTCGTATCTACATCTATCAAAGTTTCTACCCCATGGAATACATTCGACAACTTTTCTATCTTACCACCGAAAGCTTCAGCAATAGCTTGGTGTCCCAAACATACACCTAACATAGGCTTTTTCTTACCATAGCGACGAATAACGTCGAGCAATAAACCAGCTTCAGAAGGTACACCAGGACCAGGACTTAACACAATCTTATCGTATTCCTCCAACTCTTCCAAAGCAAACTTATCATTACGCTTCACCGTAACTTCAGCCCCCAATTCACGTAAAAGATGAACCAGATTGTAAGTAAACGAATCGTAATTATCAACGATTACACACTTCTCCTTCTCCATAGTATCGCCTTACACAGCTATCATTAGGTTAATGTTTGTACTGCAGACTTAACATCTGTACATTCGCCCAAATCAACACCTACAAACATAGCATGTTGGAAGCCCTTAATTACATCTAATTGCGCCAAAGTAATACCTCCAATTATAAAAGGTGTTTCACCAGCATAGGCTTTAATAGTATCTAAATCAACCTTAGCAGTATCTATTCTGAACAAGAAATAATCAACTGTACCTTCATATTCTCTACTTTGCATTAAGTCTTCTACTGTATGAATGTGCAAAGTCTTCATAATCTTTATTCCTGCATGAATATCAGGGTCGATTGTCGAACGAAGATTGTTTATCATTATACTACTCTCCTCGCCTTCTAACTGCACAATATCAAGATTAAAATTCACTACTCGTGTTACAATATTCTGTGGCATGTCATCAGCAAATATGCCAACATACTTTGATACTTGTCCATTAGCAACATCATTATGCGTACTTGCCTTGCCCATAGCAGCTTCACGACTGCCATAATCGGGAATAATTCCTGCACGAGAAGATATTTGTCGCACATAATTAGGACTATCTGAACGAAAGTCCAAGGCTATCCAATCTACTCCAAATTCTGCTAAAGCGTGAATATTCTCGGCATCACAAGTGCCACAAACCTTTATAATCATATCTTCAAACCTATTCCTTTAAGTTCTTTATAAATTCATCAAGTGCAAGACCTGGATTTCCTGTCTGCATGAAAAGTTCGCCAATAATAACACCACGATAACCTGCTGTAGCCAACTGTTTAGCTTTTTCGGAAGTATCAATGCCGCCCTCACTTATTTTAATCGTATCTGCTGGTATTTCTTTCACCAACTCTAACGAACGATTTATATCCATTTCAAAGCTACAAGCCTTGCGATTATTCACGATTACCATATCTGCAGCACAAGCGAGATAATCTAGTTCTTCAGCTGTATGCAATTCCAATGCTACTTCCATTCCTAACTGATGGGCAAGTGAAACCAAAGAATGGCAATGCTTTATTTCAAGCAATACAGCCGTCAAAATAACTGCAGATGCACCAGCATGTTTAGCTTGAAACAGCTGATACTCATCAATAATATAGTTCTTATATAGCAAAGGCAAGGTTACACCTACTGCTCGTACTTCTTGGACGAACTCATCGTAGCCACCAAAATATGTAAAATCAGTTGGGATACTTATAGAAGAAGCTCCATATTGTGCATAATCAACACCTATATTTCTAATCTTTGCATCTTTATTTATCCAACCTAAAGCAGGAGTTTTGCGAACGAATTCTGCTATTACACCTAGTGTAGAGGAATTGCTTAGCTCAGCTTTTAATGAAGGAACTTCACGAGTCATTGCTCCTTCGTATTCGATAATACCATACAACTGTTTCAATGGAACATATTGTTTCCATTGCTCCAATTCTTTCTGCTTATTAGCTACAATTGCCTCCAAAATATCTTTCATAATACAAAGTTAATGAAAAGATTAGAGAAAAACATAATAATAAGATGAAGATTACGTTTGATAGATAAAAGTATGTATTAAAATAACACTGCCTATGATAGATTTTTTTACACAAGAAGAGATGTCTCCTTCGGAGAAAACATTGAACATTATTCGCCAAATAGCTTATACTTACAAAGTTATAAAAGTAAATGGCAAGTTAGAAACGTATTGTCTTAATTAAAATGAAAACTTTAGTATCACCATCGCTACTATCAGCCGATTTCTTGCAATTAGACAAAGATATCGAAATGATTAATAATAGCGAAGCAGATTATATCCACATGGATATTATGGATGGTGTTTTTGTCCCTAACATTTCTTTTGGATTCCCAGTACTAAAAGCTGTGGGAAAAGCCTGCAAAAAACCAATGGATGTTCATTATATGATTGTCCACCCAGAAAACTACATTCAACAAACTGCTGACGCAGGGGCAGCTATAATGAGTGTACACTATGAAACATGTCCGCATCTACATAGAACTATTCAACAGATAAAGCAAGCAGGAATGAAAGCTGGTGTTGTTATCAATCCGGCAACGCCTGTTTCAGTTCTCGAAGATATTATCGTAGAGGTTGATTTGGTGCTAATCATGAGTGTAAATCCTGGATTTGGCGGTCAAGTTTTCATAGAAAATGCCATTAAAAAGGTAGAACGTTTACGCAAACTAATTGACGAAACCGGAAGCCATGCTATTATAGAAGTAGATGGAGGTGTTCAAGACGAAACAGCTCCACGCCTTGTAAAAGCTGGAGCTAAAATGTTAGTGAGTGGAAGTTATGTATTTAAATCTTCCAATCCTATTGAAACCATTAGAAGTCTTAAAGAATTATCACGCTAATTGCAAAAGAACATGATTTTCGCGTACCATTCTTCTGAGATTTAAAATGGCATAACGCATTCTGCCAAGGCTCGTGTTAATGCTAACACCTGTAGTCTTGGCAATTTCTTTGAAAGACATTTCTTGATAAAAACGCATAAACACAACTTCGCGCTGAGATGGAGGAAGATGCTTCATCATCTTTTTAATGTCTGCTAATGTTTGCATATTAACAAACTGATTCTCAATGTTGCCAATCTGGATATCTACACCACCTATATTCGAAAGGTCGTTTTCCTTTGTTGGCTCAATAATCTTATCAGATTTTTGCGCTCGATACCAATCCATTATTACATTATGAGCAATACGCATTGCCCACGCCGAAAACTTACCACTAGGTTTATAGCGTCCTTCTTGCAACTTTGTAATTATCTTCACAAAAGTTTCTTGAAAAATATCATCAGCAACATCACGATTCCTAACAACAAACAGTATGTAGGAAAAGAGCTTAGACTGATTATGCGACAAAAGCAAATCAAAAGCTCTATTGTCACCATTAATGTACGACAAGGCAAGTTCCTCGTCCGTCATTTCACTAAGTTTTTTCATTATCTAAAATGATTTGTATTTAAGTAATGGTGTTCCTATAGGCTTGTATCTTTTATTTTTGTTTATTGTTTATTCGCCTGCAAATATAATTATTTTTATTTTTTCAGACAAATTATTAACCAGAAAACTATACATATGGCATGAAAGATGAGTTATTCTACCCATTCATAGTCCTGAATTGGACTTTTTATTCCCCAAATTCCAAGATACTTTCGCTTCAAACCTAAAAACCTAATACGCTTATTATAATTATCAGGATTAGTTTCCAAACCAATATTTTCTTTAAGTTCTTTCCTCCTTAACTGAATTGCAATAACCTTATCTGTATCAGTCTCTCCTGGTTCATCAGCCATTAAAATTGCATTATCAGACGAAAAAGGATATTCCCAAACAGCATTCTTTATATTATTTGTGCAACTTCCAACAATAAACCCTTCTACCCAGACTGTTGCACTTCCAAAGTCGTTTGCTATGAAAGATGATACTGTTTGGACCTTATTTATCTGTTCAGTTTCTGAATTGTGACCATCTGTTTTATCTTTTCCATTCGAATCTTCGGTTGCAGGATCTACTCCATAGTATTCATAAATATTCTTTGTACAACTTATGGATAACAAGCATACAAAAACTAATATTGATAAATAATAAGGTGATTTCATCATATTCTGTTTTTTATTATGTTTAGGATAATCTCATACAAAGATATGAAAGTTTATTTAAATCGCAAAAAAACTGATGAGAAGAACGCACAAAAATAATTAAAATCCTAGAATGCATTTTATCTAATACTATTTCACTTAGAGTAGTTTGTAAGAATCATTTTATAGGCATATATCTGACTCAATATATGATAATTAATAAAGAGATTATGGGTGGATTCAATTTAATTATAACAGAAAGGAAAATGTAATTACGTTTTCCAAATTTATAATTATATTTTTTTTATTTGTAATTATAATTCTTCTAACTCATAATTACATTTTTAGTGTAAATTTGAATTGAGAATAATTCTTCATCATGTCAATAATTAAAGGAAAAATCACAAAGCATAAAAAAGAGGTTGGTGCAGGAAGCTACCAACCTCGAGAAAAAGATTTAGAAAACCTCTAAATCCATAAAAACACGTAGCAAATATACGTTTTTAAAATAAGAATTCCAAATAATATCCCATTATAAAACATTTATTAACTTCTTAATAAAAAAATCATTATTAAAAAAACAAAAACCCCTTGTCAAAAGAATGACAAGGGATTTTAATTTCTATTTGATGATAGGATTAGTTATTAACCGAACCTCCTACTATATCTAACAATTCAGAAGTAATGGCTGCTTGACGAGACTTGTTATACTGCAGCTTTAAACCACGAAGCAATTCATCTGCATTATCAGTAGCAGTCTGCATTGCCACCATACGAGCAGCATGTTCTGATGCGTTGCTATCTAATAAAGCTGTATAAACCATTAGATGGAGTAACTTTGGTACTAAGGAAGTTAATACAGTCTTAAGATTTGGTTCTACAATAAAGTCATCATTCAATGGCCTTACTTCATCATTTTCTTGTGATTGTCTATCCTTCCCATGTAATTTCAAATATTCTTGAGCCTTTTTAGTAGCAATATTTGAAGTTAAGTCACGCTCATTGTCAGAATTTAGCTCTGTTTCTAAGTCTATTGGAAGATAAGTTTTGCGAGTAAGGATTTGACTTCCTGCACTCTTGAAATGATGGTATATCATTTCAACTTTATCAACTTTTTCATCAAGCCACAGCTTTTCTATCTCAATGGCAATGCGTCGGCATTCTTCAGAACTTGGCTTATCAGCCAACTCTAAGAAAGATCCTGCGCTTTTAAGCCCCATCTTAGCCACCTTCTCCGCAACTTTACGCCCAATTGGATAAACAATGATGTTATCTTTAGATACTCCTTGAGCCATATATTCGTTAACTGTATTTTGGAGCATCTTTAGGATATTTGCATTGAAACCTCCGCACAAAGAACTATTTGAAGCAAAGACGAGTAAAGCTATTCGCTTAACAGGTCTTTCCACATCGTATGGAGTACTGGTATCAGGTGTAGACACTAAAAATGCTTTAAGAATATGTTCAAGCATACTCTCATATGGAAGCATATTCTCAATCGCTACCTGAGCATGGTGAAGTTTACTCGAAGCAACCATCTTCATAGCACTCGTAATCTTACGAGTACTATTGACACTGGCAATTCGAATCTTGATTTCCTTTAAAGATGGCATCTCTTATCTTCTTATTTATATTGTGCAGTTACATTAGTCATAACTTCTTTGATAACATTAATATCATCATCTAGAAGTTGACCTGAGGCAAGCTTATCAATAGTATCCTTGTGTGTATTGCGCATACTCTCAAGGAACTGATCTTGACATTCACAAATATTCTCAACAGGAACTGCAGACATCAAACCGTGAACACCACAATAGAGAATTGCAATTTGTTCTCCAACTGGCATTGGAGAGTATTGTGGTTGTATAAGCAACTGGTTATTCTTTCTACCACGATCCAAAGTCATTGCTGTAACTTTGTCCATATCAGAAGAGAACTTTGAGAATGCCTCTAACTCACGATACTGAGCCATATCAATCTTTAATGTACCTGCAACCTTCTTCATACTCTTTACTTGTGCAGAACCACCGACACGAGATACTGAGATACCTACGTTAATGGCTGGTCGGAAGCCTTGGTTAAACAAGTCGCTCTCCAAATATATCTGGCCATCAGTAATTGAGATAACATTAGTTGGAATATAAGCAGATACGTCACCTGCTTGTGTTTCAATAATAGGAAGAGCTGTTAAAGAGCCACCACCCTTAACATGTCCTTTCATACATTCAGGAAGGTCATTCATTTGTTCTGCAATCTCCTGCTGATCATTAATACGAGCGGCACGCTCTAACAAACGTGAGTGAAGATAGAACACATCACCAGGATATGCTTCACGACCAGAAGGACGGCGAAGAATCAAAGATACTTCACGATACGCAACTGCCTGCTTTGACAAATCGTCATAAACAACAAGAGCAGAATATCCACGATCACGGAAGTATTCACCAATAGCTGCTCCAGCAAATGGTGCATAATATTGCATGGCTGCAGGATCTGCTGCAGTTGCACTTACAATAATAGTATAAGGCAATGCACCATGATCACGCAATGTTTGTACAAGGTTAGCAACTGTAGATGCCTTCTGACCAATTGCAACATAAATACAATATACGGGTTTCCCTTTCTCGTAAAAGTCTTTCTGATTAATGATCGTATCAACAGCAATAGCGGTCTTACCCGTCTGACGGTCGCCAATGATAAGTTCACGCTGACCACGTCCGATAGGAATCATTGAATCGACACCTTTAAGACCTGTTTGTAGTGGCTCTTTTACTGGCTGACGATAGATTACACCAGGAGCTTTGCGGTCCAATGGCATTTCAAAAGCATCTGATAAATCTATTTCTCCTTTACCGTCAATTGCTTGACCAAGAGGATTAACGACACGTCCTAAGAAGTTATCATTGACACGAATAGAAGCAATACGATGTGTACGCTTCACACTCTGTCCTTCTTTGATGCCTGCGGTTGGACCAAGAAGAATACAACCAACATTGTCTTCCTCCAAGTTCATGACAATCGCCATTGTGCCATTTTCGAACTCTAAAAGTTCATTTGCTTCAGCATTGCGGAGTCCATAAATACGAGCCACACCATCACTGATAGTTAGGACAGTACCTACTTCGTCAAATTTTTCCTCCGCATTAACGTCTTGAAGTGCTTTTAAAAGAACTTCAGAAACTTCGCTTGGCTTTATTTTATCTGACATGTTTAATTTTCTTTTATTTCTTTAACTGAGTGAGGACTGCATTGAGTTTAGTTTTCACACTTGCGTCCATTCTGTATGTATCATATTCAAGAATGAATCCACCTATGATATCGGGATTTACGGTTGTATTGAATTCTACGGTACCATCAGCATTAGCACGTACCAAGTCTTTCATTTTTTCCTCGATAACGGGTGTAACAGGAACAGCTGTTGTAAGCTTTCCCTGAATAATTTTCTTCTGCTTCCTATATAGCGTGATGTAAGAGTTCGCAATAAAAAGTAGGATTCCTTCACGCCCTTCTTTTAAGACAAGACCAATAAAAGATTTTAAAAGAGTACTAACGTTATCGCCAGATGCAATCTCCAAAATTTCTTGCTTCTTATCTTTAGATAGCATAGGATTATCTATAGTAAAACGCAATTGTGGCAACTCAGAATAGCTCCCAAGTAACGTTTGCATTTCCAAATAGATTTTATCTTCTTGCTGCTGCACTGTTGCCCCTTTAAGAAGCGCTCGCGCATAGCGAACAGATATTACACCTATATCCATAGTTTATTTATTTACTTATCGTTGCTTACAGGAGAAGAAACATTATCCAGCAATTTCCCTATCAATTCCATCTGCTTTTCATCGTTAGAAAGTTGGTCGCGAAGAATTTTCTCTGCAACTTTTACACTAAGTTCAGCAACTTGTCCACGAATATCATTAAAGGCATTCTGCTTTTCAACAGCAATTTCTGATTTTGCTTCTGCAATGATACGTGCACTTTCTTCGTGTGCTTTTTCTTGTGCCTTTCCAACTATTGCATCACGCGTAGCAGTTGCTTCCTTCAATAGAAGCGCCTGCTGTTCACGTGCTTGCTGCATGACGGATTCACCTTCTTTCTGAATATTAGACAACTTTTCATTAGCTGCATGTGCTTTACGAAGGCTCTCGTCAATATATTCCTTACGTTCATTCACCATGTTAATAATAGTTGGGAAACCAAACTTTATTACGATGAAAGCTACAATAAGGAAGACAAGAGTCATCCAAAAAAGAAGTCCACTATTGGGAATTAATAAATCCATACGCTGGTTTTGTTCTTTCTAAATTCTATTTAGGGGTTATTAAGCGCACTTTGCGCAACACCCCATAATTACATTACAATTGCGAGGATTGATACAATCACAGCCAAGAAGGCAACACCTTCAATCAACGCTGCTGCAATAATCATTGATGAACGGAGGTCACCAATTTTCTCAGGCTGGCGTGCCATAGCATCCATAGCTTGACCACCAATACGACCAATACCTACACCTGCACCAATAGCAACTATACCAGCACCAATGGCAGCACCTAATTTTGCGATAGCAACATCTGCTAATAATAATGATAACATAATCTTAAAAGTTTAATTTGTTATTAATTTTATTTTATTTTCTTACTATTTCGATTTAAATTACGCTTCATGTTCTTTTACATGGGCTTGCGCGATAAATACTGCACTCAACATCGTAAATACTAAAGCCTGAATATAGCTCACCAAAAGCTCAAGCAACATCATAAAGATACTTAATAAAACTCCAACTATTGACATACTAGTACCTGCGCTCCAATTCACGATGGCGTTATCAGCTATACTAAACATAATGAAGATGATTGCACAGAAACATAAAGCAATAGCATGACCAGCAAACATATTTGCAAAAAGTCGGATGATCAAAGCTAATGGTTTTGTGAAGATACCAAAAAGTTCAATAATTGGCATCAGAGGTATTGGAAATTTCATCCAAACAGGTACATCTGGCCAAAATATTTCTTTCCAATATTCTTTTGTTCCTGTAAAATTGGTAATTAAGAATGTGCACATTCCCAAGAAGAAAGTACAAGTTATATTACCAGTCAAGTTACCACCTCCAGGAGGAAATGGAACTAATCCCATAAGATTTGCAAAGAATATAAAGAAGAAACATGTTAGCAACCAAGGAGCATATTTTGGAGTGTCTTCTCCCAAACAAGGTTTAATTACATCATCATGAATATTCATAATAAACATGTGCATTAAACCAGTAAAGCCCTTTGGTGCAGGATCATCTGCTTTATGTTTACGACACCAACGTGCTGGTATTAAAATTACCAACAGAAGCAATATACCATCTATAAAAACGGTACAAGCAGCCTTTGTTAGAGAAATATCAATAGGTCGTACTTCCTTATTGCCAATCTTCTCTACTATTAAGTTTGGATTGGCCTTATCTTCCCCACTCTTTATAAAAAGATTGTAAGGACCAGGTCTATCGCCATTAGCATCATGTTCTTCAGAAAATTCTTCACTATTAAATACATGCCAACCTGTAGAAGATTTTACTATAATAGGAAGATGTATTACAATTGGATGGAAATTTTCTTCCGAACCCAAATCAGTAATATGCCATTCATAAGAATCTTTGATATGTCCCCACAATATCTCTTTAACATCTACATCACCTTTCTTCGACATATCACGTGCAACTGTCGGTAGAAGTGCTGTAAATAGGAGTAACAAGAGAAGTACTTGTTTGATAAATTTCATATCGTCTTATTATTTATTTTATTATTTTTCTCAATGCGGAAGAAATATAAGCAATCAAAAAACATAGCTATAATGTAGTAAACTACAAAAACAACCACATAGGTAAGTATGTTCTCTTTGTCTCCACGATAACTAAATGATCCTATCAGAATTATAATGACCGCTAGAAACATTCTCAACATTGAACCTGCTAAATAGAATCGTCCTAATACCTTTGGAGAATTAGTTGCAAAATACTTCCATGTTTTTCCGTACAAAATACCAGTAACAAGGAAGAATATTGAGCTAACAATTAAAGGTGTTACCATGTTTGATTTCAATAAGACCTGAGAGATAAGTAGTCCTAACAAAGTTAGTGATGAAACTATCCATAGGTTAATCTTATGATAATCCCTTTCTACTTTAGCAATGTTCACCGTTTCAAAGATGTTGTTAAGCTATAAGTCTTACTCTGAGTTATATTTCAACACAGAGACTTACTTCATTTCTTTTTACTTCCACAAAACCACCTCTCACCATTATCGTCTTTTTTTCAGAATCAATGGTATAAACAACTCGTCCTTCTACTAATGTAGAAATAATAGGTGCGTGGTTTTTCAGAATTTCAAATTCTCCCAATTCACCTGGTACGAGTACATTTTCCACCTCTCCTTTAAATAGGATTTTCTCTGGTGATACAATTGTTAGAACTAACATTCGCAACCTTATTTATTTGTTACATAATTAGCCCTGAGCAGCTGCAAGTAGTTTCTTAGCCTTTTCCTTTGCGTCTTCTATAGTACCAACGTTAAGGAAAGCCTGTTCAGGGAGGTCATCAACCTCACCATTCAAGATAGCGTTAAATCCCTTAATAGTATCTTCAATTGGTACCATCACACCAGGAATGCCAGTAAACTGTTCTGCCACTGTAAATGGTTGAGACAAGAAGCGTTGTACACGACGTGCACGGTTTACCACCAATTTATCTTCGTCAGACAACTCGTCCATACCCAAGATGGCAATAATATCTTGCAATTCGTTATAATGTTGCAACAACTGCTTTACACGTTGTGCACATTCATAATGTTCTTTTCCAACTACTAATGGATCCAGAATACGTGAAGTACTTCCTAATGGATCTACAGCAGGATAAATACCAAGCTCTGTAATCTTACGACTCAACTCAGTTGTTGCATCCAAATGAGTAAATGTTGTAGCTGGAGCAGGGTCAGTTAAGTCATCTGCAGGAACATAAACAGCCTGAACTGATGTAATAGAACCTTTTTTAGTAGAAGTAATACGTTCTTGCATTGCACCCATTTCACTTGCAAGTGTAGGCTGATAACCTACCGCAGATGGCATACGTCCCAAGAGTGCTGACACTTCAGAACCAGCCTGTGTAAAACGGAAAATATTATCAATAAAGAACATGATATCAGCAGCTTCGCCATCCTTGCCTCCATGATCGCGGAATTCCTCCGCTACAGTAAGACCAGAAAGTGCTACTGATGCACGAGCACCAGGAGGTTCATTCATCTGTCCATAAACAAGTGTAGCTTGTGATTTCTTAAGCTCTTCTTTATCAATAAGCGAAAGATCCCATTTACCTTCGTCCATTGCCTTACGGAATTTTTCACCATAACGTATAACGCCAGACTCAAGCATATCTCGTATCAAATCGTTTCCTTCACGAGTACGTTCTCCCACGCCTGCAAATACAGAATAGCCATTATGGCCTTTTGCAATATTGTTGATAAGTTCCATAATTAGCACGGTCTTGCCTACACCAGCACCACCAAAAAGTCCGATCTTACCACCTTTCATATAAGGTTCAAGCAAGTCGATAACCTTGATACCAGTTGCTAACATTTCCTTCTGTGTAGACAATTCATCAAATTTTGGTGCATCGCGGTGAATTGGATATGCTCCTTCCATATTAAGAGCTTCCATACCATCGATAGGTTTACCTATCACATTCATCATACGACCTTTAATTTGCTCACCTGCTGGCATTACTATAGGACTTCCAGTTGTTTCAACTTCTAAATCACGTTGCAAACCTTCGGTATTGTCCATAGCGACACATCTCACCGTATCCTCACCAATGTGCTGTTGCACCTCAATGATTAAATCTTCTCCATTAGGTCTCTTTACACGAAGAGCATCGTAAATCTTTGGGAGCACCTTTTCGGGATCTTCTCCTTTAACATCAAAGTAGACGTCAATTACTGGTCCAATAATTTGGGAAATACGTCCATTTATCTGTGACATACGCTTTGTTTTTATTATTTTTTATGCTTTAATTTTCTGTTAGTAACATTATTCATCATGGTTCACACTTGTATTAAGCATATCCAAGATTTTAATAATTTCTTATCGAATGACTTATAGAAGTAAATAGTTTCTAAAACTATTGTAAATCCAGTATGTATCACAATTATAACATCAACGCCCTCACTTAATCAACATTACTTATGATTTAAAGCGCATATTGTCAAAACCATTATCATACTTTAATTCGCTTTGTATAAATCGTAGTATTTAAATTTGGCACAAAGTTAATAAAACTTTCTATAATACAAAGAGACTTCTTGAATTATTTTTCAGAAAGATTAAATATAGGGTTAATTTCGTAAAAACAATTCTATTTAAAAGCTAAAAATATGGTTTTACATAGCAATGCAGTTCATCTTACTAGTAAAACTTGCAAATATTTAATTCAAAATTAACATTCTGTCAACTACGGATTAGATTTTGATTATCTAAAATCTATTTATATGAAAATGTTCATAGTCATATCATAGAATTATCCACAGGGATCAACCTTCCAAATTCTATTCTTTTATATAACCTTTCAAAAGAAATAGCTATTCATTCGGAATTAGTAATTACATTTCCTCAAAATTATAATTATAAATTTTAAAATTGTAATTATAAATTTTTATTTTGTAATTATGAATTTTCAAACTATATTCTTAGAGCAAAACTAACACAATAATATCTTGATGCTGTATATCAAAAGCAAAATAGTCCATGCTGAAAATACAGCCTTACAAAAGGTAATAGGATCTACAATTCCTCTTTATTTCTACCGAGCAATGCACGTAAAAAGAAATAGGATTCCTCTTGTAAACGAAAAATAATCCAAGACTTTTGAAAAGGTATATATCCAAATTTTCTTTTCAAAAAGCAGGGTAAGCGGTCTTGTTCTATACTTTGCCAACTACTTTTTATAATTTCTAACCCTTGTTTTCGAGATAATTTGTCGAGTTCTTTACGATGTAAGAAATAGAACATATAAAGACCTACTACATTCCGCCATCGCACATCTTCATATATATCAAGTATATTGCTCGAAACATTCAATGCCTCCAATTGCTGTTTCATACTTTTATTTGCCAATAAATAGTCGAAACGACGCAAGCTTACTTTGTGCGTTACCGAACCTAAGTGTTGTCTATAATAATAGATACCTTCACAAGTGCGAATTTCCTGCGATTTTAGATAATGTAAACGTGTTACATTTTCATCGCTATATGCAATGGCAGATTCGTCGTAAGGGAAACAAAGATGAAGTTCTTTTTTAACAGCATAAATACCATGAATATTCCACGTTAAACTTTCTTTGAATGCCGTAAAACCATCTAAAGTTTCAAAAGTAGGCATAGAGAAAACTACTTCTTTCTCACCATAAACGCTTTTTACTTGGAAAAGAACAGTATCAGTTGATGAATAGTTAGTAAAAACATCGTGAACCTTTTCACAAGCATCTTCCGACAACCAATCATCGCTATCAACAAATGCAATAAAATCACCAGTAGAAATACGCAATCCGGTATTTCTAGCCTTAGCTATTCCTGCATTTTCGTGCAAATGAACAACCTTTACCCTATTATCTTTGACAGCATACTCTTTAAGAATGCTTAAAGAGGAATCTGTTGAAGCATCATCAACACATATTATCTCTATATCTTGAAAAGTTTGAGAAACTAATGAATTCAAACATTGGCGTAAATACTGCTCTGCATTATATACAGCTACTAAGATACTAATCTTCACCATGTCTATTCAAATATTTTAGTACTTTTGAGGTGAGTTTATTCCATAGATTAGTTTTCGTTTTCAAGATACTAATTGATGTAGCAGCACTTATCATTGCCAATAGTAATCCTACACCCCAGTAAATCAACTGACTAGACTGCAACGTTACAATATAGGTTAAAAATCCTATAGGTATCTGTATAGCAGAATAGAGAAATACGCTTGAAGAAACTTTATAGCCATATTTCCAACGTGAATAAACAAAAACCAATACTGCATCTAAGAAGCCAGCAATAGTTATTGCCCACCCTGCTCCAAGCAAACCAAGACGATCGAAGTTCAATATTACCGCAACCACTAAAACTATGTCGTAAACGCTCTCTAAAAACAAATAAGAAATAGAATCACCTTTTGCCAAAGGTATATATTGCACAGGCAACTTCACAGCTCTAAAATACATTGCAAGCATTATGGCTTGCATCATACCCAATGCGGGCATGAATTTTCCTGTATATAATATAGGTAGCAATATCGGAAGAAATAAAGCAAAAAGCACTAATAACGGAGAAACCAACAATAACATAACTTCTATCTGTCTATTCACAGTTTGGTTAAAAGTAAATTGATATTGGTTAGCACTCGAAAGGCGAGGAAAAAAATCTGTTTCCATTGCCGCGAATACCATACCAACATAGGTCATTGTCATCATATAACCAGCATTAAATAAACCTACGGTATCAATGCTTGACACATTATTTATATAACTACGAATCAGAAAGTCTGCACCAGATCCCAAAACACCAGCAATAACAAACGCTATTCCAAGTCGTATCATTCCAATTCCTTTACGCATAGGTTTCCAACGATTCATTAATCGCAAAGGATAAATATGATACGAATAGGATATTGTGAGTATAAACTGAATTAGTGCCATGATTACCAATGATGGAACAATGGCTTTTTCGCGAAATAAATAGTACAACGGCACCGAAGAAATCAAAGCTCCTAATACATTGAAAATAGAAATCATTGCTAGTTTCCGTAATTCTCGGAGTCCTTTTAATATTGCAAGTTCTCCTCCAAACAAGGCCATTAAAGCCACAATAGGAGATAAAAGAATAAAGTGTAATCTGTGTCCGTCCCAAGAAAAAGTAAATTTACTTAATAGCGGACTTAAGACAATGCAAAAAAACATTCCTAACAATCCAGCCAATAAACTCCAGGAACGTACTAACTTTACAGTTTCCGCCAACTTTTCTTCTTCGTTTTTTTCAAAGTTTTCTGATATACTCTTAACCGCACTGATAGATATTCCAAAGTTAGTTGAGTCGCTCATCAACTTTAAAGTTGAGTTAAACAGAGAAATAAGTCCCATTCCATCAGGACCTAAAATCATTGCAACCAACTTATTTCGTACAATACCGACCAATATATTCAGCCCCTGAACTCCACCAAAGAGTCCAGTATATCGCAGAATATGGCTGTAACTGTCTGTTTTTTTCATCAATATTTAAACGTAATTTAAAAGTTTTTATTATTTTTGCAACAAGGAATTTTATGGAATTAAGTGTTATCATACCTGTTTACAATGTTGAGAAAACACTTCATCGGTGTGTCGAAAGTGTCCTCAAACAATCATTTCAAAACTTTGAAATGATTTTGGTTGATGATGGTTCTAAAGATAATTCTGCAATAATGGTAGACGAGATTGCCTTGACAGATAATAGAATAAGTGTTATACATCAAAGCAATCAAGGACTTTCAGCAGCCAGGAATACAGGTATAAAGGCTGCAACAGGAAGATACATCACATTTATTGACTCCGACGATTTTATAGCACAAGACACATTTAAAGGTATTATGGAGTTGTTAAATACCCACCCTGAATACGATATTCTTGAATTTTCGGTTATTGAAAAGTATGGATCAACAGCACAACACTCATTAATCTTAAAAGATTGTGTCTATCATAATAAGCAAGAATATTGGTTGAAAGGACAAGCATATCGTCATACTTACGCATGGAATAAGATCTATCGACGTGAACTATTTGAAAATATTGAATTTCCAAAAGGAAAGAATTTTGAAGATGCGCATACTCTTCCGAAATTAGTAAATGCAGCAAAAACCATTGCAACAACAAGTTTAGGGACATATTATTACTGTTGGAATAATGCAGGAATTACTGCTAATGCCAATGGACAAGACCTAACAAGTCTTTTAGAAGCTCATTTGGCTTATATTATGAACAACAAGAAGATTGATGCCAACTATTACACACATGTTTTAAACATTCAGTTAGATGTTTACGAAGCTACTAAAGCGATGCCATTACTTCCGATTTTTCCGTTCTATGGCAATTTAAAACTAACATTACTTCATCTTTTAGGAATAAAATACTTATGCAAACTCAACACTTTTCTTCACAAAGTGATAAAGCTCAACCGCTAATTAGCTTTATTATCACTTATTATAATGAGCCTATTGATATGCTAAAGAAGTGTATTGGCAGTCTCCTTATGCTCACACTTAATGCAGAAGAACGTGAAATTATTGTCATAGATGATGGTTCTGACATTTCTCCACTCAACTTACTTACTGAGGTTGCTGACCAAATAATATATATTCGTCAACCCAATCAAGGACTTAGTGAAGCAAGAAATACAGGAATAGCAATGTCAAAAGGACAATATCTGCAATTTATTGATGCAGACGATTTCCTTATATCAAATAACTATGATAAATGTTTAGACTTTATTAGGTTTAAAGATGCTGAAATTGTCCTTTTTGATTTTGCAACTAAAGAAGACACAAGTACGCAACTTGCTAATGATGAAGTAGTTTCTGGTACAGAATACATGCATAATAATAACCTTCGGGCATCTGCATGTGGGTATATTTTCAAGAAAAATCTGTTGGTAAACTTACGCTTTACAAAGGGAATACTACACGAAGATGAAGAATTTACACCCCAGCTTATTATTCGTGCCGATAGAGTTTACAATACAAAAATACAAGCTTACTTCTACCGAAAACGTACGAACTCTATTACACACAACAAGGATAAACGTTGGAAATTAAAGCGTTTACAAGATACTGAACTTGTAATAAAGAGTTTGCAAGATAAAGCTGACCTTATGCCTGCTAAAGATAGAGTGGCGATGTTGCGCCGTGTAGCACAATTAACAATGGATTATATTTACAATATCATAATCTTAACACGCGATGAACAATATCTTAACCATGTTCTTTTACGCCTCGAAAAGCGTGGACTCTTCCCATTGCCTAAAAAAAATTACACTCGAAAATACAAACTCTTTTCTATAATGATAAACTCGAAGGTAGGACGAAAGCTTCTCATTCATACTCTTCCACGTCAGTAAAAGTAGCATCATAGTAAAATGAAAATACTATTGATTGGAGAATATAGTAACGTACACAACACGTTGAAAGCGGGTTTGGAGCGTTTAGGACACAATGTTATTGTGGCTTCAAATGGGGATTACTGGAAAGCATATCCCCGCGATATCAATCTTGCCCGTCCTTCTGGTCGATTTGCAGGACTTCGTCTTATTCTTCATTTACTTGTTAATCTTCACAAACTACGCGGTTATGACATCGTACAAATTATCAATCCTGTCTTCATAGACTTAAAAGCAAAGCGTATTCAGTATATATACAACTACTTAAGGCGCCATAACAAGAAAATCGTAATGGGAGCTTTCGGTATGGACTACTATTGGGCACATGTCAATAGTACTACCATGCCATTACGATATAGTGACTTTAATATAGGAAAGAATTTAAGAACAAATAAAGACGCTATTATAGAAAAACGTGATTGGTTAGGCACTGATAAAGAACTATTAAACAAAACAATTGCTAAGGATTGTGACGGAATTATTGCAGGACTATACGAATATCAAGTTTGTTACCAACCATTCTTTCCAGACAAAACTAAATTTATTCCCTTCCCTATTATTACCGAAGGAAAGAAAACACAAGTAGAAAGAAAAGGTGGAATGCTTAAATTGTTTATAGGTATAAGTAAGAATCGTTCAGAATATAAAGGAACAGATATTATGCTTCGAGCTGCAGAAGCGGTAAAGGCAAAATATCCCGAACGATTAGACTTGCGCATTGCTGAAGGGATTCCATTCGACCAATATGTAAAACTAATGGATGGTTCTGACGCAATACTTGACCAACTTTATAGTTATACTCCCTCTATGAATCCATTAGAAGCGATGAGCAGAGGTATTATTTGTATTGGAGGAGGCGAACCTGAGAATTATGAAATCTTAAATGAAACACAGCTGCACCCTATTATCAATGTTCAACCTACTTACGAAAGTTGTTACGAACAGATAAAACAATTAGTGCTCCATCCCGAACGCATACAAAAGCTTCAACAAGAAAGTATTGATTATATCCGAAAACACCACGACCACATAAAGGTGGCTAAACAATATGAATCATTCTACAAGGCTATCCTTACAAAATAAAATATATTTGGATACCATCATTCAAAAACTTCTCGCTTTTACTCTTTTACTTGTTATAAAATCTTAAATTTACAATAATTACGCACAATAGTGTTAATTTTTTAGCGTGAAACTATAACAAGAAGGCTGTTTTTGAGAACTATATCATATTTATTTGCAAATATTAGACCCATTTGTGTGCAATTTCAACTATTTAGTTACTAGATATTTACAAAACTGCACAACAGATTTGTGTAATAAAATAGCAAACCATTAACAACAAAATGAATAATAAAAGTAACGTTTAGAACTAAAAATACTTTATAAAAACATAGATTTCTTATTACAAAAGTATTTTTTTACCTTATAAAAGCTATAATTTTATATTAAAACTGATAGATTTTAAAGTCAAAAATTATTTTCTTTAAAATATATCAGTATTTTTATTGTTTCACGATTCTATTTCGATTATTCAAATCAACATTTTTAATTAAACAATTATATACTCTTTTTAACCTTTTAATTATGACCAAAACTCTCTATTTCCAATATCTTCCATTTTCCCTTTGCACTGTGGACAAAAGTGCCCATCCCATTTAATAATATTCTCTGATCCACAATTCAAACATAGTCTACCTATCAGAGTACGGAATGAAGGTGCTGCATCACCAATTACTCCTCCTACTACTAATGGTTGTATAGAATTGCAGTCACAGCACATTACCATCTCGATAGTTTGTCCCATAAAGCCTTTTCCTTCGTATATATCAGCTTCATAGCTACAGGTTGTACATTTGTATTTCCGTATAAATCCCATTTTGTCAATAAAATTGTTAATAACACAAAGTTATACAAAAAGAAGGATTGCATAAATATCATGCACAATCCTTATAATTAACGAACGTATTATTTTTTCTTTGGATTAATGCTGAACTTCCATGCAAGAGAAAGCATTAAATATCGCGGTATGCTGTTGTTCCAAGACTCTGTACGTCCTTGCGAATTAATTACGTAGCGGATGTTTGATAGCTGTTGCAGCAGGTCGAAACCTTGTAGTTTAGCGGTAAGATGTCCTTTTAAGAAGGTACGTGCCAACTGAATATTCCAAATCCAATCTGTGGTATTCATTTCAGATTGCTGATAACCTCGCCTTGCAAACATCGTCATATCGGTAGTTAATTGTAATTCCCAAGGCAATACTATCTGTGCATTTAGACCAATATTATAGTCTGATGCATTGATATTTTCAAAACCAACACGTTTACTACGTATAAGATAGTAGTTTAGACCTGTATTAAATGTGAATTCATAGTCATCGTTTAAGCGATAATTCACTTTTAATTCATCACCAAACTTCCAGTTATCTACAATACTACGCTGACTTGCAGTGCTCCCAGCTATGGAAGCCATATCAACACAGTGGTTATAATTGGTAGATAAATCATTGCTGAATAAGATTCTGTTTGCTTTATCTAATGTACGCTTAAACTCTACCTCAAACTTTGTTTTCCAATTACCTTTTACACTGGTAGGATATATTGTTGATACTCCAGTATTATTATCAAAGATAAGCGCATAGGCTACCTGGTTGTCTGTTCGGTGATAATTAGCTGATAAACTAATTGTCTGTTCCTTTTCTCCATTAAAGGTAATATTAGCATCTACATCATAATAATGCAGGTTGCGTAAGTCTTTATTACCCAATCGAATGTTCAGAGGGTCGCTGTCGTTGCGATAATCTGCTGTGGCAAGTAAAGTTGGAAAGTCTGATTTCATACCTGCAGTAAAATCCCATGATACGTCTTCTCCCCAATGACTTAACTGTATATTCGGTTCAAAAAATAGTTTACGGCGAGAAAAACGTTGCTCGCTGACACCATAATAATGGAAGTCAGCATTTAATAAACGCAGTGGAAGGTTTACTGTAAGTTCACCATCAAATAATTTCTTACAGAACTTGAAATAACGTAAATTAAAACTATGTTCGTTTCGATACTCATTAAAACGATAACTATTGTTATTATCCAATACGGAAAGCAAAACATTTGAAGTAGAAGGCAATACATTAAACTGATTAATATCTCTTCCTGCAATCCAGTCAAGACGGTAAAGCAAATTACTTGCCTTGTTATATGTGTAAGTATAAGAATATTCTGGAATTAAAGTTGTTTCACGTATTTTAAAATCGTAGCCCATACCAGCAGATAGCTTCAACTTCTGATTGGGCATATCAAAGTAATTGTTACGATAGTCGTTGGGCTGACCTCCCTGCAAATATTGAACGTTGTTCAACATAAATTGCTTTTGCTTATTACGATTGTAACTTACAGAAAAGTCTCCTCGTATCAAGTCTGTAATGTACTTAACATAATTGTGGGTCGAGAAGTCAAAGTTGAAATCGCTTGACTCGAAACTGTTTCTCGATAGTAAAGTATTCAGCTTTGTTGTTTCATTTGCAGTGGTGCTATTCGTACTTCCAAGTCCATTATTGCGCAGATAGGAAATACTAAAAGAGTTAGATGTAGAGTAATTAGTCTTATCAATAGAAAGACGGTTTATGCTTTCCCACTTATCCGAACTATTCAGTTGTTTGCTATGATTGTGTAAGAATGAGTTTCCTTCAGGCAAATAAGTCTGCGTATGTGTAATAGACTCGTTGTCTGTACTGATATGTTGCCAAGTATTTCCAGTTGAAACCCACGATCTTTCATTATTCAAGAAACGTACATACGATACACCTGCGTTCTTTACTGTAAGCAAACCGTTGCCCACATCTTGCAGTTCCCATTCTCCAGTGAGTTCGGCACGCTGATTATCGTTCAGATTATTGATATTGAAGAAGGCTCCCATACGTTCTTTATCAGAGAACTTCATACCGAAACCACGAAGTTTGTAACGCTTCTGTGTACCGCCACCAGCTTCCAAATCGCCCATATAGCCCGTTGCATATTCACGTTTCAATCTGACGTCCATCACGTAAGTATTATCGCCCATATTTTGTTGCATCAGCCTTGACTTTGTTCCCGCCTTGTTATATACCTTTATTTTATTCACCGTATAGGCAGGAAGGTTCTCTAAAGCCAACTTAGGATTACCTGCAAAGAATTCCTGCCCATTTACCAAAAGGCTCTGAATGAACCTTCCATTCACATAAATTCTTCCGTCTTTTTCCAACTTTGCACCTGGCAATCGAGCTATTAAGGCATCAAGCATATTGCCTTCAGCTAAGTTAAAGGCATCGGCATTGTAGACTATAGTGTCGCCTTTCATTACCATTTTTACTTTTGAAGCAACCACAGTAACTCCTTTCAGTTCGTGTTCTACAATCTTTGTCATACGTATTTGCTTCACCCCAATATAGTCTTCACGAGTGCTTCGCAATTCGCAATTCATATAACAAACGTCGTAGCCCTCTTTCTCAGCCTTAATAATGTACTTTCCTTTCGACGTTACAGCATCTTTAAATTCATAATAAGCCTTACTGTTACCAATATCGTAAGGCATCTCTTCTATTTGTGCCGTTATCGTATCAATAACAACACTATCGGCAGTCATTAAGGTTATTTTGGCTGTAACCCCCATGCCTGTGATGTTATCAACAACAGAACCTTCAACGGAATGTTTGTAATCACTCGCTTGAATTGGTAAAGTAAAAAGTAGTAATACTACAAAAAAACAACGAAAATACTTCTTAATATTGATCTCCATAATGGTAATGAATTTAGATTGTTAAAAGATTTAGGATACAGCTATAATAATTATTGCAAACTATCAACTATTTAACGCATTTTATTTATAATTACAAATTTACTTTATAGATTAGATACAAATGAAAGATATTTATCTTTTAACATTAGATTAACAAAAAACAATTCTCATAAAATTACTAATTTTCAACAATAAGATAGATAGTAGATAAAATAAAATTTACTAAAAAAGGATTGTACGAATATAATGTACAATCCTTTTAAATATTAGACTTTATAAGATTATTTTAAGTTCTGAACAAACCAATCTGTGATTTGTCTGAAAAGATGGTTACGTGTGTTACCACCAAAAATACTGTGATTACGATTTGTATAGAAGTTTTCTTTGAAATCTTTATCAGCTTGTACCAATGTTTCTGAATATTCGTAAGCATTTTGAATATGCACATTATCATCAGCAATACCATGACATATGAGCAATTTTGCATTCATTCTAGATGCACGTTCAATAGGATTTACAGCATATCCTTCAGGATTTTCTTGTGGTGTACGCATATAACGCTCTGTATAAACAGTATCATACCAACGCCAATTAGTTGGTGGAGCAACAGAAACACCAGCTTTAAAGGCATTGCGTCCTTCGCTTAAACTCATTAAAGTATTGAATCCACCAAAGCTCCAACCCCAAATTCCAATATTATTGGCATCAACATAAGGTTGTTTTGCCATCCAAAGAGCAGCCTCAACTTGATCTTTTGATTCTAAATCTCCTAACTTTAAATAAGTACATTTCTCAAAATCTGAACCACGTGCACCAGTTCCACGTCCATCAACGCATGCAACAATAAATCCTTGTTGTGTAAGATATGCCTCATAAATACCACCAGCTCCCATTGAGCCAAGTGCCCAACGGTCTACAACCTGCTGACTACCAGGACCACTGTATTGGAAGAAAATAACTGGATATTTTTTAGTAGGGTCGAAATTCTTAGGTTTTACTATCCAGCCGTTTAGTTGAACGCCTTCAGAAGTAGTAAACTTGAAGAAGTCACGAGTGGGCAAATCATATTTTGCCATATCGTTTATAAGTTTATCATTGTTAAGGACTTCCCGCACAACTTGTCCCTTATTATTGTAAATAGCGTATGAATAAGGTGTATTTCTATCGCTCCAATTATTTAAGAAATACTTATAATCGCCTGAAAATACAGCAGCGTTCCAACCATCCTTTGTTGTTAAGCACGTTACTTTTCCGTTCTTATCAGCTACATATACTTCACGTTGCATTGGAGTTTTTGCAGCAGCTTGGAAATAAGTCTTACCAGTTTTCTCGTCAAAGCCGTAGACCTCAATAACATCATACTTACCTTTCTCGATCTGACGAATGAATTTTCCATCAATTGTATAGAGGTATAAGTGCAAATAACCATCACGGTCGGAAGGGAAAAGAATGTAATCATTCATTACAAGAATACCTCCCATTGCTTCTTCTTTTACGTATTTGTTTGCATTTTCTTTGATTAACAAACTACACTCGCCCGTATTTGGATTTGCTTTATAAAGATTTAATTCATCTTGATGACGATTCATGGTGTAAATAACGATTCGATCAGCAAATCTTGTAGACTTTATACGTGGAATGTATCCATCAGCATCAAGTGGTAATTTATAAGTTAAGGTCTTACCAGACTCCAATAAATAAGCATGAACAGACACTTTAGAATTATCTTCTCCAGCCTTTGGATACTTATAAGAATAATCGCCAGGATAAACTTCGTACTTCTTAAATGTAGGTTTTGCGCCTTCAAACATTTGCAACGAATAAGTCTTTACTTTAGATTCATCGTAACGTATCCAGCTTAAAGTTTTACTATCAGCACCCCATGACAAAGCATTACTAAATCCAAATTCTTCTTCATTCACCCAATCAGGTAATCCGTTGATTATTTCATTGAACTTACCATCTGTAGTTATCTGCTTTTCAGTTGTTCCATCGGTGATAAAAATATTATTACTACGTACAAATGCTATATATTTTCCATTTGGAGAGAAGGTTGGAATTTGCTGAGGACCACCTTCAGACAGTTTTTTTAGAGACTTGGTCTTTACATTATATAGTAGGAAGTCTGCTGTAAAAGAACGACGGTAAATGCGTTTTGTGTCCGTTTGAATAAGAATAAACTGTCCGTCGTCAGAAATTTCATAACCCTCAATAGACTTTTGGTTAAAATCATGGTACTGGGTAAAATCAAAAAGCACGCCTATTTCTTTACCTGTAACAAAAGAATAGGTTACAATTTTTTTCCAATCTGCAGAAATTTGTGCATAGTCCGACATTCCCTTTAATGGATTTATGCCAGAAATAGTCTTCGCAGCGAAAGTGTTTTTTGTCATCTCTTCTAACTTAAGAGGTTCACCTGCAAACATATAAATAGACGTTGCTAATAACGCTGCACACATAAGAAGTACTTTTTTCATTGTATTTTAAATTGATTTTATGCAGCAAAAGTACAAAAAAAGAAGTAAATTTGCAAAACAATGGAACAATACTATTATGATTTTGGTACTTGGATAAGAAAGCAATTTCCTTTCCGAGTACAAAAGATTTCAATTGATGCAGGATTTACTTGTCCTAATCGGGACGGCAGAATAGGTGTTGGCGGTTGTATATTCTGCGATAATAAGAGTTTTAACCCATCTTATTGCTGCCATACAAAGAGCATAACAGAACAATTGGAGGATGGAAAACGTTTCTTTGCAAAGAAATATCCAGATATGAAATACTTGGCTTATTTCCAAGCATATACAAATACGTATAGTGCAGTTGATAAACTTAAATTGCTCTACGAAGAAGCTTTAAAAGTAAAAGATGTTGTTGGTATAGTAATTGGCACGCGCCCTGATTGTGTCAGCAACGAATTGATAGACTATTTGGAGGAATTGAACAAACAAACTTTCTTAATAGTGGAGTATGGCATTGAGAGTTGTAATGATGACACCTTAAAATATATAAATCGCGGCCACAATTTTGCTTGTACACGCATGGCAATAGAAAAAACTGCAGAGAAAAATATCTATGTGGGTGGACATGTTATAATGGGACTACCAGGAGAGGATGCTTCAGAAAGCTTGCGTCAAGCACCTATTATATCATCACTTCCGCTAACAATGCTCAAGATACATCAAATGCAGATTATAAAAGGTACAAGATTAGCAAAAATATTTAAAGAAAAACCTTTCCATTTGTATACTGTTGAAGAATACGTTGACCTTATTACCAAATATATCAGACTATTGAGAAATGATTTGGTGTTAGAAAGATTTGTTACCCAAAGTCCATCAGAATTGCTCATAGCACCCAAATGGGGACTGAAAAACTATGAGTTTACGAACTTATTGAATAATAAGTTGAAGGCTCTAAATTTGGCAAATCAAAAATCGGATAGAAAAGAATGATTTAGAAGATATAAGAGTAAATATTGATAGTTTCAAACCAATTGCGTAAAACTTATAGCAAGTTTATTTTCTATTTTAGCAAAATTCTAAAACTTCTAGCAAATGGTAAGATTTATCTATGTACGCATTTTCTGTTATAATTATATTCCAGAGAAAATATAATTACAAATTAAAAAAACATAATTACGTTTTTTAAATTCGTAATTACGTTTTTGATAGAAAATAATTATTTTCATTGAATGAGCGCTTACAGAATCCTCTGAAGCAAATATACATTAATATGTAAGTAGGAAAACTCCTCAAGTATATATCATATTTTTTAATATTGATTTGCGTTTAACCCAATATTAAGACTTGTTGCTTTCAAAAAACTTTCTGATAAATGGTGAAGTATAACTTTCTTGGTTCTTTGCAATTTCCTTTGGAATACCAGTAGCAACAACCTTTCCGCCACCACGTCCACCTTCTGGTCCCATATCAATTATATAATCAGCTTGTTTTATTACATCAAGGTTATGCTCAATTATAACAACAGTATTTCCACGATCAACAAGTTTCTGCAATACACCCATCAGAACACGAATGTCTTCAAAATGCAAACCAGTAGTAGGTTCATCAAGAATATAAAGAGTTTTACCTGTATCCCGCTTTGAAAGTTCTGTTGCCAATTTCACACGCTGACTCTCTCCGCCCGACAAGGTTGTAGAACTTTGTCCTAATTTAATATATCCTAAACCAACATCTTGTAAAGCTTTAATCTTCGGAAGAATAAGCGGAATATTTTCAAAGAACTCTACAGCCATATTAACTGTCATATCTAAGACGTCTGCAATAGATTTTCCTTTAAAGCGCACTTCAAGTGTTTCGCGATTATAACGCTTTCCGTGACACACTTCACATGGCACCATCACATCCGGTAAGAAGTTCATTTCTATTGAACGATAACCATTACCGCCACAACCTTCACATCGGCCACCTTTCACATTAAATGAGAAACGGCCAGGCTTATAACCACGTATTTTAGCTTCGGGAAGATTTACGAAAAGATTACGTATATCTGAGAATACACTTGTATAAGTCGCAGGGTTACTACGTGGAGTTCGGCCAATAGGACTTTGGTCTACATTCACAACCTTATCTACATTGTCTATTCCTTCTATTTTTGTATATTCCATAGGAACTTTCAAAGAACGATAAAAATGATGTGAAAGAATTGGTTGCAAAGTTTCATTTACCAATGTACTCTTACCAGAACCTGAAACTCCTGTTACAACTATCAGTTTACCAAGTGGGAATTCTACATCAACATCTTTCAAATTGTTTCCTTTACACCCATATAGCCATATAGATTTACCTATTCCTTTTCTATGATTTTCTGAAATTGGAATACTTTGTTCCCCATTAAGAAATTGCGCGGTAAGAGTGTGAGTTCTGAGCATTTGCTCGTATGTTCCTTGAAAAACTACTTCACCACCCTTTCTTCCTGCCTTTGGACCAATATCAACTATCCAATCTGCAGCACGCATCATATCTTCGTCATGCTCTACTACAATTACAGTATTACCAAGATCACGTAGTTCTTTCAATGACTTTATTAAGCGGTCATTATCTCGTTGATGCAAACCAATAGAAGGTTCATCAAGAATATAAAGAACATTTACAAGTTGAGAGCCAATCTGTGTTGCTAATCTTATACGCTGACTTTCTCCACCAGAAAGAGTTGCACTTTGACGATTAAGTGAAAGATAATCAAGTCCTACATCAAGCAAGAAATTTATACGTTTACGAATTTCTTTTAGTATCTCTTTAGCAATAAGTTGCTGCTTTTCGCTAATGTGCTGCTCAACATCCTCAACCCATACCTTAAGATCGGTTATATCCATAGCTGAAAGTTCAGCAATATTTTTATCCCATATACGATAAGATAGTGCTTCTCGATTAAGACGTTGCCCATTACATTCTGGACATTTTCGTTCAGCAATAAACTGGTCAGCCCATTTCTTTCCTGCTGCAGTTTCATCGTTTTCCATTACTGAGCGCAAATATTTTATAACACCATCAAAGGTTGAAAAATAATCAGAATTGGTATGTACAAGTTCTTTAGATATACGAACTTTATCTAAAGAGCCATAAAGAATTTCGTTGAGTACTTCCTTAGGTATATCCTTAATAGGGGTTTTTAATGTACATTCACTTTTTTCAAGAATAGCAGCAATCTGCCAGAAAATCATTTGATTCTTATATTTTCCTAAAGGAATAATAGCGCCGTCATGGATGCTTTGTGATGTATCTGATATAACTTTATTCAAATCTATCTCACTAATCTTACCCAATCCTTTACAATGTGGACATGCACCTTCTGGAGAATTAAACGAAAAGATATTCGGTGCTGGGTCTTTATAAGCAATTCCTGTAACAGGGTCCATCAATCGTTTAGAGAAATATTTAGCAGAGCCACTATCTTTATCAATTATCATAATAAGCGAATCTCCTTGTTTCATAGCAACTGACACTGTTTTTGCTAATCGTTCTTTAAAGGTTTCGTCATTAGCAGCACCAAGTTTGAGTCTATCAATTACTACTTCTATATTATGATTCTTATATCTATCAACCTTCATGCCGCGGGTAATTTCAAAAATTTCTCCATCAACACGAATATAAAGATAACCTTTACGACGCATCTGCTCAAATAATTCACGATAGTGGCCCTTACGATTGCGTACCAAAGGGGCAAGAACATAGATACCCTTATTAGCATAATCATGAAGAATCATTTCTACAACTCGTTCTTCTGTATATTTCACCATTGCTTCACCACTCATATATGAATATGCAGTTCCTGCACGAGCATATAGCAAACGAAGATAATCGTAAATTTCAGTAGTAGTTCCAACCGTTGAACGCGGATTCTTATTAGTTGTCTTTTGCTCGATAGAAATTACTGGCGACAATCCTGTTATTTTATCAACATCAGGTCGTTCCATACCTCCAAGAAAGTTGCGAGCATATGCTGAAAAGGTTTCGATATAACGCCTCTGTCCTTCTGCAAATATAGTATCAAACGCTAAAGAACTCTTTCCAGAGCCTGATAATCCTGTAAAAACAATCAATGCATTGCGAGGCATTGTTACATCTACATTCTTTAAATTATGCACGCGTGCTCCTAATACTTCTATCTTATCGTTCATAAATTAGTCTGTGTTAGTTCATTTACAGAACTGCTAAGGTTTCTGTGTTGTGGTTTCATTATATCCACGCAATAAATTAACATCTTTCTTTATATGAAAATTTCTGCCGTCTGCTCCTTTAGCCTTTACATTAACAAAGTAAACACCTTGAGCTACTGGCTTTCCATTAAAAGTTCCGTCCCACCCTTCGTTTGGGTCAGTCCATTCAAATAACTTTTGTCCCCAACGATTGAAGATAATTGCACGAAATTCCACGATACTCTTAAATCCTTTCTTTGCCTTATAAACATCATTTATACCATCACCATTTGGGGAAAAAGCATTGGGAAAATTTATTTCACTTTCACTAATTGAAACAGTTATAGGGTCATAAACATTAACTGTATCGCTACCTAATACTTCATACAAATAAATTTGAAAGGAACCCGCTGTTGTAAAAGTGTACTGAGTATTCGTTTCATAACGCACTAAAAACGCATTACGACGATTATTTTGCTCGAAAAAATGCCACTCAAAATGAGTTCCATCAGGATAATTTACTACAGGATTTGCTATAAAATCTACTATTAATGGCGCGGACCCTGAAAAACCTTGTGTTGAATTTATAGTTTCCGTACTTCCACCTTCTCCAATGTATGTGCCATATGGCTCACATGATTGGGAAAAGACATTAGTGGTAAAGAAAAACAATACCACTATCAAGGATATTTTATTGAAATATGACTTCATAATCTTCTTATTTCTGCAAAAATACAAAAATTCTATTGACAAAAAGCAAATAGTAAATACTTTTTGCTATCTTTGCAAAGTATTAAACTCAGAATTTCAAATTATGAAACAATATTATAAATACTTACTTTTATTTTTTGTTTTGGTTTTCGCTGTTCATGTTACTGCACAGACCAACACATGGAAAGACAGCCATAAGGTAAAGAAAAAGGAAACCATCTTCGGAATAGCTAAAGATTATGGTGTAAGTATACAAGACCTGATCGACCATAACCCTGAAATGAAACAAGAAGGATATGAACTCAAAAAAGGAAGTTGGATTCTTGTACCCTATGCAAAGGAAGATGATAAGAAATATACATCTAATACAGCAAATAATATTAATAAAAGACCAATAGTTACCAATGCATCTGTTACAAATACAGTTCGAATTGGTGTAATGCTACCTCTTCACAGAGAAGATGGTGATGGTTTAAGAATGGTAGAATATTATAGAGGTATCTTACTTGCACTTGAACAAATGAAGCAAGAAGGCATCAATACTGATGTTCATGCTTGGAATGTTCCTAAAGATGCGGATATCAAAACAACATTACTTGATAAAAATGCTTCTACCTTAGATATAATCTTTGGTCCTTTATATTCTAATCAAGTAAAACCATTAGGAGATTTTTGTCAGCAACACGGCATAAAGATGGTAATACCTTTCTCAATTGAAACAAAAGAAGTTTCCATCAATCCTAATATTTTCCAAGTCTATCAAGATAATAATCGTTTAACAAGCAAAGCTATAGCTTGCTTCTTTGAACGTTTCCAAAAGACACACCACCCTATCTTTATCAATTGCAACGATACTGAAAGTCAAGTTGGTGGGTTTACGAGTGGATTAAGAAAACAATTGGAACTTGCAAATATTCGTTACAACATAACAAATTTAAATACTCCACAAGCTGATTTTATAAAACAATTCAGCATTTCACAACCTAATGTGATTATTTTAAACTCAGAAAAAAGCCCATTTTTAAATAAGGTTTTTGAAAAATTAGACCAACTAAAAAAGGCCAATCCAAACATCTATATCTCAATATACGGATATAATGATTGGTTTATGTATCAAGACTATAACTTGCCTAATTACTTTAAATACGAAGTATACATCCCATCTACCTATTATTATAACAAGGCAGCAAAAAGAACTGAAGCTTTAGAAAAACAATATATCAACAAGTATGATGAGCCGATGAAGAATACATATATACCACGCTTTGCTATTGTAGGATATGACCAAGCACAATTCTTTATCAGAGGATTTAAAAATAAAGGTAAAAACTTCAAAGGCTTAAATACTGAAGTTAGCTATACTCCATTACAAACAAGATATAACTTTGAACGTGTTGGAAGTGGTGGATATATCAATAACCACTTCCAAGTGATACATTTCATGAGTAATAAGACTATGGAGAATCTAGTCTACTAATTTTTAAGACAGCTTCTTTTAGTATAACAGATCACTGAAATTATGCATAGAAAGATAATTTTTGCATTGTTAGTAACACTCCCACTTTGCGCATATGCGCAAGTAGGAGACTATCGAAATAACCTTTCTATAGGTTGCAATGTAGGTTATTCTCTTTCGAATGTTGGATTCAACCCAAAAGTTTCACAATCTATGCATGGTGGAATTAATGCTGGACTAAGTATAAAATATGTATGTGAGAAATATTTCAGTACTATTTGTTCTATTTATGGCGAGATAAACTATGCCTCAATGGGGTGGAAACAAAATATACGAACATCGAAAAATGAGCTAGTCACCAATACTAATGGAACTATAGAGGAGTATTCACGCGCTTTAAATTATCTACAAATACCTATTTTTGCACATTTGGCATGGGGAAGAGAACATAGTGGTTTTAATTTCTTTGTGCAGGCAGGTCCTCAAATTGGAATTTTGCTAAACGAATCAACAAAAAAGAATTATGAGACTCCTAACTTATCCAGAGATGGAACAGGAAGAAGCAACACCGTAATACAACAGGAATCTATGCCTGCTGATAATAAATTTGATTATGGTATTACAGCTGGCTTAGGTACAGAATGGACAATTTCGCGCGTTGGACATTTTCTTATAGAAGCACGTTATTACTATGGTTTAGGCAACGTATACAGAAATAGCAAAAAAGATTTCTTTGGAAAATCTAATAATAGTAATATAGTAGTAAAAGCGACATATTTATTTGATATAACAAAAAGTAAAAACAACAATAAAATTAATTAATAACAAATTTAAACTTTAAAATTATGTTTGAAGGACAACCTAAAAGTCTTTATGCATTGGCATTAGCCAACACTGGAGAACGATTTGGTTATTATACCATGATCGCAGTATTTGCCCTTTTCCTTAGAGGTAACTTTGGTCTTGAACCAGGAACTGCAGGAGCTATTTACAGTTCTTTCCTTGGATTAGTTTACTTCTTACCGCTCGTTGGTGGTATCTTAGCAGACAAATTCGGATATGGAAAGATGGTTACAACAGGTATCATGATTATGTTCGTTGGTTACCTTTGTTTAGCTATTCCATTGGGAACAGGAACTGTTGCATTCTCAAGTATGCTTGCAGCCCTACTTTTAATTTCGTTGGGTACAGGTCTATTCAAAGGTAACCTACAAGTAATGGTAGGTAATCTTTATGAAGCTGCAGGAATGGAGAGTAAACGCGATTCTGGTTTCTCAATTTTCTATATGGCTATCAATATTGGTGCATTGTTTGCTCCTACAGCAGCTGTAAAGATTCACGAATGGGGAGTAAATTCATTACAAATGGATTCTAACTCTGCTTACCACTTAGCTTTTGCAGTAGCATGTGTTTCATTAATTTTCTCAATCGCTATCTATTATATTTTCCGTCCAGGATTTAAGCATCTTGAGGGTAGCTCTAAGAAGAAAGATGAAAAGTCAGGTAACGTAGCTGAGGTAGAAGAACTTTCTCCATCAGAAACAAAAGAGCGTATTGTTGCACTTTGTCTTGTATTCGCCGTAGTAATTTTCTTCTGGATGGCATTCCACCAAAATGGTCTTACTCTGACATATTTCGCAGATGAGTTTATACAACCAACAGCAGAAGGTGCTCAGAGCATGGCATTCGATGTAATTAACCTCTTTATGGTTATTATTATAGTATATGCTGGATTTGCTTTCTTTGGTGCTAATACTGGAAAAACAAAAGGTATTTCAGCGCTTGTTATCCTGTGTGCATTGGCAGTAATTGGATATAAGTATAGTGCTCTTGAAGGCAGTGTAGCTGTTAGTGCTCCTATTTTCCAACAGTTTAACCCATTCTATGTAGTTGCTCTGACACCAGTTAGTATGGCTATTTTTGGTGCACTTGCTCGTAAAGGCAAAGAACCAACAGCTCCACGTAAAATTGCATATGGTATGTTGATTGCTGGTTGTGGTTTCTTAGTAATGTTAGTTGCATCTATGGGTCTGAACTCTCCAGATGAGCAGAAAGCTGCTACAGAAGCTGCGAAAACATTTGCATCTCCTAACTGGCTTATTGGTACTTACCTTGTTCTTACTTTTGGTGAGTTATTGCTCAGCCCTATGGGTATTTCATTCGTTTCAAAAGTTGCTCCTCCTAAATACAAAGGTGCAATGATGGGTGGATGGTTTGTTGCAACAGCCTTAGGTAACCTCCTTGTTAGTGTTGGTGGTTTCCTTTGG
This sequence comes from Prevotella aurantiaca, assembly GCF_015262605.1. Lineage (NCBI taxonomy): Bacteria > Pseudomonadati > Bacteroidota > Bacteroidia > Bacteroidales > Prevotellaceae > Prevotella > Prevotella aurantiaca. The sequence continues at coordinate 74,762 of NZ_JABZSJ010000003.1, forward strand.
GGCGGTCTTCCATTGACATTAGTTTGGGGTGTATTCATCGTGCTTTGTATCCTTTCTGCTTTCTTCATGTTTGCAGTTATGGGTAAACTTGAAAAAGTAGCGAAATAAGGAATAAAACATTTTATTTAAAAGAGGATGTGTCAGAGGTTTCTAACTTGACACATCCTCTTTTCATTTCTTACACATCTTTAGCGTTCTATTTGTATATAAGCCATTATTAAAGCAACGAGACTGAAATATAATATTTATAATTACAAAAAATAAAAATGTAATTACATTTTCTGAATTTATAATTAAGTTTTTTCGTTTTGTAATTATAAATTTGCAGACTGCTTTCTTATATCATCCTACTCTTTTAAATAATAGATAAAAAGATTGAAGATAGAAAGGGAGAAATAGATATTGGATTAAATCAAACACATATAAAATGGTAACCAAAATTGTAAAAGAACTTGTCTAAACAAAGTTTATTAAACTACATATTTACTGATATAGATTCGCATTTTATTACCAATATACGTTAAGCGCCACGTTAAATCTGTTAATTTAGGTAAATTTACAAAGATAGAATAAACTTTATCGTTACTTTTGCATCTACAATATAAACCAAGAAGGAAATAGATATGAAAAAGTTTTTTATGGCAATATTGTTGATGTTCATTGGTATAACAATGGCATCTGCCCAAAATCAAGCAGAATTTAAGTTTGACCAAATAACAATTAATGTTGGCACTTTCCCAGAAAGCGCACCAGTTAAAAAGGCTGTCTACACCTTTACAAATGTAGGAAATGCTCCTTTGGTCATCAACGATGTTATCGTAAGCTGTGGATGTACTATTCCCAAATACGACAAGCGTCCAATTGCCCCTGGACAGAAGGGATCAATAGAAGTTACTTATAATGGTCAAGGTAAGTTCGAAGGACATTTCAAGAAGAGCATTACGATTGTATCTAACGCAAAAACTGAAAAAACGCGTTTATATATTGAAGGCGTAATGGAAAAAGGAAAATAAGAATAAAAATAGCAAATAAAGCGGGAAACCTAAGTAGAAGGTTTCCCGCTTTTATTTATAATAAACTTATATCGTTATTTTAGCCTAAGGTAGGTACAATAGCAAAATATACTACATCATGGTCTGTTTTATTCTCAAACCAGTGTTTATGACCTTCAGGGCAATAATGTGCCTGTCCTTCTCTTATAATCTCTACTACTCCATCATAATGAACTGTTAATTCTCCGCTAATAACATACATCACTTCAAAAGTTCCACTATGTTCATGTTCTCCACTTCGTGCACCTGGGCGTAGTGTTGAATACATAATTCTGGCGTTATCGTCAACATAGTTACGAGTATCTAGTCCACCCTTAAAATCCTAATATTCCTCTGATTCATAGTATATTATGCTATAA